>JAGXSM010000091.1 GCA_018333725.1 Melioribacter sp.
AACAAGTGTCTGAACCGCAATGCCGAAACCAAAACATGGCAGTAACGAAATCAATAGTGCAGAAAAAATAACATTACTTGCTGCTTGTTCAAGAATTCCGATAAGTCCGGTAATTGCTATAAAACTTAAGAATCCAATCAGGATAAAAATATTTTGTAAAGAAACAGGTAGAGAGATTTTTATAATTCTCTGTGCAATTTCCTTTATGAACCTGAACCGCTTGAAATAATTGAATCTGTTTTTGTAGAGAGGGATAAGAGAAACACTGAAATAAAATATAGCATCACAAATAGTTGCAACTGTTGATCCTAAACCGGCACCGGCTAAACCCATTCCTTCAATTCCAAAACCGCCATAAATAAATATGTAATTAAAGATGATATTCAAAAGATTAGCGAGGACACCGGAATACATAAAGATTTTCGTTTTGCCGATTCCGAAGAAAAATCCCCTGTATGATACAGTAATAAGAAAAAATGGGATTCCCATAAATCGATAGTGGAGGTAATCACCGGCTAAAACACCAACCCTTTTATCGGCGGCAAAAAATCCGGCAATATCACCAGAAAAAAATACAACAAGGCAAGCAACTACAATTCCAATTAAAAAGGAAAGAATAATAGCGGTATTGAGAATTTCACCGCAACCTTCATCATTTTTTTCACCGAAACTACGGGCAATTAATACATGTGTGCCGGTAGCCAAACTTGAGAATAGACTTACAACCGCCCAGGTTGCAAAAACACCTATTCCCATTGCCGCCAGGTTATACTCCGCATCGGGTAAACGCCCAACCATTGCTGTATCTACAAGAGAAACTACCATCTGTGTAGATAATCCGGCTATTGCCGGCAGAGCAATCTTGAGAATGTACCTGTGCTCAGTTGTCAAGGAGAATAATTTCATCATTATTAAAATATTACTTCTATTCTGGAAACAAAAATTATTTTTTAGGTGAGTCTGATGTGAAGTCCTAAAATCAATATAAATGTTAATTATTTTGATAAAAATTGCTATTTTGCAATGTGTATCTGATTAAAAGGGAATAACCCAATGACCAAACAGGAAGAGATTAGATACTTAATCCACACACTCGGTATTAAACTAAGTATGATTGCCGAGAAACTTGGAATAAAAGTCCAGACGCTTTCCTATTTAATAAATGAATCCCCTCAATTTGATGACGACCTCTATAAAAAAATAAAAGAGATTATTGATGATTATCAATTCGAGTTAAACCTTTTTGAAGGTGAATACAACGAAGCGCTCGATTTATTTACAAGCGAAGAGAGTATGCATTTAGGAATTGGCGAAAGGATGAGATTATTTGCAAAAAGAAAATATGGAACGCTTAAAAAGTTAGCAGAAGCAATGAAAATTTCTCCGCAACAGCTTCAACAATACATAAGTGGAAAAAGAGAACCCGGATCTAAAATGCTTACAAGGTTATTGAGATTGGGTTGCGATGTAAACTGGTTATTAGGCGGTAAGGAAGCTCTGGAATCGTACAAGATCTATAAACTGGAAAGTGAACTTAGAAAACTTCAGCAAAGCATTAATCAAATAAATTCTGTAATTCAGAAGGTTGATAGCGGGCACTGAAATTATTTAAAAACCGCGAAGTGGAATTGTGGAGTTAAGAAGGATCGAACTCCTGACCTTCCCGATTTCATCGGGACGCTCTCCCGGCTGAGATTAATTCTTCAAGATACTTTTTACTTTTCATTTTCTTGATTTTTTGTTCATACTGGTACGCATCTGAACGGGAATCAAATTCTTTCTAAAAAAAAGTTCTCAGGGAATTCCTGATTTAGTAGCTATTGAATATCCGGAGTTGTGCTGAATTAGGCGACGCTTAAGATTGTTAGTTTGACCAATATAGTACTTATTTCTAGAAGTACTTTTAATAAAATAAACGGTAAACATTATTCTATAAATCAATATTGTGGAGCTAAGGAGGATCGAACTCCTGACCTCTTGAATGCCATTCAAGCGCTCTCCCAGCTGAGCTATAGCCCCATTTCAATTGAGAATGTAGAATTGAGAAATAAAAGAACTTGTGCAAATGTAAAAAAGTTTTGATTAATCAACAATTCATTATAAAACTAATTCAAATCACTTTCTATACTTTAACTCATTCTCATTAATTGTATAACTCCACAATTCTTTTCCATCAACATTAAAAACAGTGCATTTCAAAGTTCTGTTCCTTGCCGGTCCGGAAAAATTAAATATTGCAAAGTTATGCTCATCCGCTAAAGTACCGGGTACTCTAAAAGTATTTTTTTCATCTTTACCGGGTGATACACCAGCAGTAAATGAAGAAATTGTAAAATCATATAATGGATAAGCACCGTCCCTTTCCATTTTTGTTAATTCAGAATGATGTCTATCCCCCGTTAAAAAAATTATTCCTTCAATTTTTTCTTCCTGAAGCAGCGACATTAACTTTGCTTTCTCCTCAGGGAATTTGTCATACGTTTCTAAATAAGGTTTGTCGTCAACCGGATTGAGAACCTGTCCGCCGATTGCAATAATCTTAAATGGAGCTCTACTAGTAACAAGATTATCGATAAGCCATTGAATTTGAGGGTCACCTAATAATTCCCTGTAACCGGATTTTCTATTGTTAGGAGTTCTGAAATATCTTCCATCGAGGAGAAAGAAATCAACATCGCCCCACTCAAAAAAAGTAGTCATAGATGGAATTCCATTAAATCCGAAAGTAGGATTGACCCAGAAAAGCTTGTTTGCTTCAAGAGTCTTTTCTTTTAAGTAGTAGCCTCTATCGCTATCATTAGGACCGAAATCGTGATCATCCCAGATTGCATAATGATGAACCGAACCTAACAATGGTTGAAGCTCCGGTAATGAGCGTGAATGAGTTATTCTTTTTATAATACCCGACCATGAATCCCAATCGACCTCCCTCAAATAAAAGTTATCACCGAGCCATATCATAAAGTCCGGGTGTTTTTCATATATACTTTTCATTATTTGATAATCACTTCCATATGGCTTACCCGGACGGTCATATTGAGTTTCATTAACATAAAAACAACTTCCGGTTGCAAAATTAAACTCAGGCGGATCTTCTCTCCATTGCCATAGTTTTTGCGTCTGGAATTTTAGTTCATAATTGCGTTTAACAGGTTTGCCGTTAATATAAAGTTCATAATTATATTTTTGTCCCGGTTCAAGCTGATCAGCAATTAATTTGGCA
>JAGXSM010000092.1 GCA_018333725.1 Melioribacter sp.
GAGTTCTACTTTTTGTTAAAAGATAATTTACAAAACAACGGACATCTCAAGCGAAAGAAGTTCAAGGAGATAAAACGAAAGATATACATGCTTGATAGTACGGTTATAAGTCTTTGCTTAAAAGTGTTTGACTGGGCGAAATATCGTCAAGAAAAAGGAGCGATAAAGTTGCACACTTTACTCGATTATGATGGATGCATGCCTTCCTATCTGTTTATGACCGAAGGAAGACAAGCCGACGTTAAGCATGCACATTATATGCTTTTACCGAAAAAAAGTGTTGTGGTGGCAGATCGCGGCTATCAAGATTTTTCAATGCTTTTTGATTGGAATAAAAACGACATTTACTTTGTTGTCAGATTAAAAAAATCAATAAATCATAAGATGATCAAAGAACTACCCTTAAGTGAAAAAGAAAATAGCAACATACTCAAAGACGAATTGATTACACTTACCGAAGAAGAAACAAAAGAACATTATCCCAAAACAATTAGAAGAGTAGCCGTTTATGATGAAAGGAACAAAAAGGTAATCGAGCTTATAACTAATAATTTAACTTGGACAGCATCCACTGTAGCCGAACTTTACAAACAGAGGTGGATGGTTGAAATATTTTTCAAAGAATTGAAGCAACACCTCAAAATCAAATCTTTCATCGGCACCAATGAAAATGCAATGTGGATACAGATTTGGACAGCATTAATAACTTTACTCCTTTTGCGTTACCTGAAAGAATTGGCCGATTTTAATTGGTCTCTTTCAAATTTGATTGCTTTTTTAAGAATGAATCTATTTGTAAAAATTATTCTCAAAGAATGGTTGGATAATCCGTTTATTCCAAGAAATGAAATGGAGTACGACTTTTTACAGCTGAGCTTTTTCGGATAGGGATACTTTTGAGTCCTTTCGCTAATCTGTCCAATACCGACTGTTTTCAGAGCCTTTTAGATTGTCTCAATTTATTTTGGACAGCAGTGGAGATCTTATGATTTCTTTAAGTAATTTTACCAAAAACTTTAAACTTGTTTAAGATTTTAATATTTTTAAGTAAGTAACAACAAGTATTGAAATTCACACTTGCAGATAAGCACATTTAGCATACACCGTCTTGTAACTATATCAATGCTTTTTATTGGTACTGCTTTAATGGGTATATTTGCATTCTCACGGCTCCGTTCAATTAAAAAACTAACTCTAATCATTATTATTAATTTAACTCCTTTTCTTTATCATAAATTATTTCCCAAGATATCGTCTCTAAAAATAGGGGACAAAATAGAACTAAATTCAAAATCAGTTGATAAAAAAGATGTTGATTTATCTAATAGGACCGAACCTTATGCCATTCTATTCGTATTTTCTTTGGATGACTGTACTAGCTGCTTAGAAGAAGCATTATATTGGGTAAAATTAAAGAATAAATTTCAAAGTAAAATAAAACTATTTGCTATTGCCTACTCCCATAACTTCTTGCTACTAAAATCGTTTATGAATCACAAGGGTATTACCTTTCCTGTTATATGGGATAGAGAAAAAGATATTATTAAATCATGGAATGTTACTACTCCTGTAAAAATTCTTATTGATAGCAATAATATAGTACTTAATCTCTCAAAATCTTTAGGTTCTGAAGAAATATTTGAAAATTACATTTCTTTTATAATTAGAAAAATTCAATGATCGCAACCCAATAAAAGGAGGTTAGTGTGAAATTAAAATCAAGAATCCGGATTCTTCTCTTAATTACAATTATTTCAATTGCCGGTATGATTTCTAGTCTAAAAGCAAATATACCCATTTTATGTCATGGAGACGAATCGTGTTTAAGGGGTCACTGGCAAGAATGGTCTTGTCTAGGTTATCAGTGCTATGGTGATCCTGAAATCAGTAGAACATGTATGCGATGTATGCTTGGGTGGTAAAATGAAAAATAAATTAGCAACACTAGTGATAATATTCACTATTGTAATTACAACTAACTTTATTAACTTGAAAGGAGCAGAGGAGCAACAACCAATTTGCAATAGTGATAATAACTGTTCCCCGGGTAAATGGCGGGAGTATTCTTGCACAACCTCTTTAATAAGTAAAAAGTCAATAGAGAAAAAGAGAATAAATTAGATAAAAATATTCTTGGTACACCGACAAGATCGGTGAGCTGAAGAATTGTTCTTTGAATAGCTGAGTATCGAATCACTTCAACAAAACTTCGATGCCAATAATATCAGTTAGGTGATGGCAACCAAACCTCTTTAGGAGCTTACTATTACCTGATAGTAATAGTTCTGCTATTTAAGAGCAGTATCTCAGATATAAATATTGGCAAGCGCATTACATCCCAATCCAGCGCAAGGTCCCGATTAATCGGGACAGTTATGCGTACGGGTTTGTAATGCGCGGTCATTGAAAAGACTTCAATTCAAGTTGATGACCTTTGAAAGTATTGTTAAAGTCGGATTTATTTTTTAATACATAATAGACAATACGTGCAATCTCCTTGGCAATAATTGTTTTAGCAACGGATTTGTTTTTCTTACGAAGCTTGGAGTTATGATATTTACGAATGGGTGGATAATAATGGCAAGCATGCACAGCAGCATCAGAGAAGACAACTTTGAGATATTTATTACCATCCTTGGAAGAGCGCTGTTTTGATTTACCTGCAGAGTTGCGGGCAGAAGGAGTAAGACGGCAATAGGAGAAGAAGTTTTTAACATCTTCGAATCGATTAATGTCGTCAACTTCGAGTAGGATAGTAAAAGCATTCATCTTCCCTATTCCTGGTATCCAGAGTAATCTCTGGATGTCTTCATTTGGAATAAGGAAAGGATAAAGCTGTTTTTCAAGATCAAGCATTTGTTCTTTGAGTAATGATTCAACTTCAGATAATTGTTCGTATTGATAACGAGGGATCTCCTCAAGCTGATAGGGAGAAGATAAGTTATATTTAGCAAGAAGAAGCTGCATGGAGTTTGTAACAGAGGTGTGTCGCTGAACGATTTTAATACGAGCACGAAGAGCATCACGAAGTGTACGGTTATGGTTAGAAATTTTATGAGCAGAAGGAATGTAGTCCATACGAAGAAGTTGAGCAAGTGTGTGAGAATCAACTTTGTCAGTTTTGACTTTGGCATAGGCAATGGCTTTAACGTACTTTGCATGAGCAAGGACTAAGGGAATATTAAGAGAAGTGAGGAGATCGTTGAGCCAATACCAGGTCATAGTTGATTCAACGGTTGTAATATTATCATTACCAAGATCCGAGAAGTACTGGACGAAATTATGGTAGACATTTTTAATATCGGCTTGTTTAATGATATTGCCTGAAGAATCTACTGTTGTTAGGTAGGAAGAATGCTTATGAAGATCAATGCCAGTGTAGAACATAAATACCTCCAATAAATTATTATTGCTGGAGAAACATTAACTGTTTTTTTACTTATTGGAAATATCAAGC
>JAGXSM010000093.1 GCA_018333725.1 Melioribacter sp.
GCTTCGCTTGCTTTGTGTTTTTATATGACTTTCAAATTTTTCATTGGCTCTTTGGGTAAACAGATCGGCATTATTGATTTTATTACTGCGCATTTGTCTTTCCTTTTTGTTTACTCTCTTACATCTTCATTCATAAAAAGTTTGCACTAATTCAATAATTTTTCAGATGTTTCAATTATTTAGAAGCATCTAAAAAATTCTATCGGTTTAACATATTTTTTAAGTTTTGGTGTTTTTTTTGATAAATAATTCTTTTTACGGAAAAAATTAGTTCTTTGAAATAGTGTTGTCTGCTTTATTGAGTCGTCTGTTGACTCATTTGTGCAGAAATTAAGTAGTCAACGATATCATTCTCCTTATGTTAAAAACAAAAGCGGCAAACGTGAACTCAAAGCGGTTTCTCTCGAGATCATAGTAACTGCACCTTTCATAGCCCAAGACGTTTTTCATAAATGCAAAAGTTTTCTCGACTCTGTTTCTGATACTTGAGAGTAATCGATTTACTTTTTTCTGAACCGGAGTTAATGGTTTATTGCGGTAACCTTTTTCCAAGATGCCGTCAAATATTCCTTTAGATTCGAGTTTCTTTCTTCTTGGTTTGTTAGCATAGCCCTTATCTGCAAATACTGCTTCTTCTGTGTAATCTACAAGATTATTAAATGCATTTGAGTCGTGAAGGCTTGCTTTGGTGAACTCAAGTCTCTTTCTAGATCTGACTGTCTTCATCAATTGCGATATGTCCTTTATATCCGTAATAAGTTTTACCTGGTTTCTTGGTGAAGTTTGCATCATGGTCTTTTTTACTTGATGGTGTTGCTTGGGCTTGTTTGATCGTAGCATCTACTATAGTACCTTTTCCTACTATCAATTGATTTTGCTGCAACTGCTTGTTGAATCTATCAAATAGCATCTTATCTAATCCCAAAGAAGAAAATGTTTTGCGGTAACGAACAAGTGTCGTTTCATCGGGGATTGAATCTCCGCTGGTTATTCCTAGAAATATTTGAAAACTTCTTCTATCGGCTATTTCTTCCTCAAGACGTGGGTCTGATAGATTATAAATCGTTTGGAGAATGAAACACTTTACAATCACTTCTAATGAAAACGGTCTTCTACCAGCTTCTGAGTTTTTATTTTTACTCAGATCTAACTTTTGTTCTATTGGAGTTATTAGATCCCTCCAATTTATTTTTTGATTAATCGTTTCCAATGCTCGTTTACTTTGGGTCTTTATATGTTTCTCGAATCCTTCGTTGGCTGCTTGAGTAAACAAATCGATATTATTAATCTTATTGGTGCGCATATTCTTCTCCGGTTGGTTTACTCTCTTACTACACTATTCATTAAAAAGTTTTTAAATTCTGAATAATATTTCAGAGGTTTCAATTTATTTATTGCGAAGTATGC
Organism: Melioribacter sp.; assembly: GCA_018333725.1. Classification (GTDB taxonomy): domain Bacteria; phylum Bacteroidota; class Ignavibacteria; order Ignavibacteriales; family Melioribacteraceae; genus DSXH01. The sequence continues at coordinate 1,408 of JAGXSM010000093.1, forward strand.
GCTAGACCATATTCCAATATATCTTACATGAATTTTCAATTTATATAATACTATAGAAAATATTAATCCCATTTACTATAACGATAGGATTTTTTCTAGTCTAATAAGTCTTTACGGTAAAAATCCCTAGTTAACACTCCTTAGTAACAATGCAACTAATAAAATTACTACCTTCGAGTAGAGTATATATTACAAATACAAAATTTATAATTAGAAAAAGAAACATATAATAGATGGTTAATTCATTTTTCTGTTGCGTATAAAGAATTAATGTTGAATATTAGCGCAAATTTTTTTCGAACATTCTACAGGAAATGCAACTCTATGAATTCACCTCGAGAACATTGGGGAAGCAAAATCGGATTTATACTTGCGGCAGCGGGATCTGCAGTTGGTCTCGGCAACATCTGGCGTTTCCCCTACTTAGCCGGACAAAATGGCGGTGCCGCTTTTATTTTCGTTTATATATTATGTGTTCTTGCAATTGGTATTCCAGTTCTAATTGCAGAAATTTTAATCGGTAGAACTGCTCAAAAAAATCCGGTTGGCTCCTTTAAGGTATTAACTACTTCTAAATTCTATCATGGAATTGGAGGAATGGGTGTTGTTGCCGGTTTTGTTATTCTCTCCTTTTATTCTGTTGTTGCCGGCTGGACTATAGGGTATTTATTTGAAGCAATAAACGGAAGTTTGCTTAATTATGATGTTGCTGAAAAAGCTTCCGAACATTTTTTTGTTTTAACACACGACCCTGTCTGGAATGTTTTATTACTTGTTGTATTTATGATTCTTACAATGGGCATCGTCTATTTTGGTGTTCAAAAAGGAATTGAACTTGGGAGTAAAATAATGATGCCGTTATTATTTGTTCTTCTACTAGGACTAATGATATATGGTTTAACACTCGATGGTTCATATAAAGGTCTGGATTATTTATTTAACCCGGATTGGAGTAAAATAAATTCCGATGTAATTCTTGCTGCACTCGGACAAGCATTTTTTTCAATGAGTCTTGGTATGGGTGCAATGCTTACTTATGGAAGTTACTTAACTAAAAAAGATAATATTCCGGTTTCATCTTTGTGGATTGCATTCCTTGATACATCTGTTGCAATAATTGCTGGTATTTGTATTTTCTCTGTTGTATTTGCAACCGGTCAGAATCCAGACGTTGGACCAAGTTTAATATTCAGAACATTACCGGTAGTATTCGCTAAGATGCCGGGCGGATGGTACTTTGCAGTCTTCTTCTTCTTTGCACTTTCGCTTGCAGCACTTACCTCAACCGTTTCGTTGCTGGAAGTAGTTACAGCATATTTTGTTGATGAAAAAGGCTGGAAAAGAAAAAATGCTGTTATTGTATTCGGTTCTTTAGTTACTCTCTTAGGAATTCCAAGCGCTCTTTCATTTAATGCTTTAGCCGATTTTAAAATAATTGGAAAAACATTTTTTGATCTTACTGAATTTATCTCTTCTAATTTAATGCTTCCTATAGGTGGATTCTTTATAGCAATATTTGTTGGATGGCTGTGGGGATTTGATAAAGTTAAATTACTTGTAAAAGAGGGTTCAGAAAAATTATTCGATAAATTCCCCTGGCTAATAATTTTCTGGAAAATAATTTTAAGATTTATTGCACCGGTCTTAATTATTATTGTGTTGTTAAGTTCAATCGGAATTTTATAAATAACTTTATTCCACAACTAAATGTAGACCAATATGAAAAAATCAACAGCCGGAATAATTACGTTAGGAATTATCTTTGCAATCTTCATTTTCGGCGGACAGGAATTTTTTAATACTGTCTGGTCCTTTCCCGGAAATATTGAAAGTATAAAAAACTTTCCAAGTAAAGATGTTCCATTAGGATCAATTCCTTTAATGCTTCTCCTATTATTAGGCACTGGTGTTTTTATTACATTCAAACTTCTCTTTCCACAAATAAGATATTTCTGGCATGGAATTAAAGTAACAGCCGGAACGTATGATGACCCAAATGACGCCGGAGATCTAAGCCATTTCAAAGCACTTGCCACTGCAATCTCTGCAACAGTAGGAATTGGAAATATAGCTGGAGTTGCAACTGCAATTTATTATGGCGGACCCGGTGCACTCTTCTGGATGTGGATGACAGGTTTATTTGGCACAGCACTAAAATTTGCAGAGGTTTCACTAGCACATAAGTACCGCGATATTTTACCCGATGGTTCGGCTGCGGGTGGACCAATGTATACAATTGAAAAGGGATTGGGTCAAAAATGGAAATGGCTTGCAATTCTATTTGCAAGTTTTGCCGTTATCTGTTCCTTTGCAACCGGTAACGCAATACAAGCATTTACACTTTCCGATCAGCTGTTCTCAGAGACAAAACAAATTCTTGGAACAACAAGCTTCTGGACGATTCAACATAATATTATTGGTAACTTTTCTGTTTCCTACACACAAATAATTATTGGGTTATTACTATCGAGTTTAATCGCGCTTGTGATAATTGGAGGTATTAAAAGAATTGGAAATGTTACTGGATTCCTCTCCCCATTTATGGCTGTAGTTTATGTTTTTGCATCGCTGGTTGTATTGGTTACCAATTTACATGATGTAATACCAGCATTCGGGATGATCTTTGAATATGCATTTAATCCACCTGCTCAAATTGCCGGAGTTGGAGGCGGTACTTTCCTAATCTGGCTCAATACTGTTTTATGGGGTGTTAAACGAGGATTATATTCAAACGAATCCGGACAAGGAAGCGCTCCAATTGCGCACTCAACTGCTAAAACTAAATATGGTGTAAGAGAAGGGACAGTAGCACTATTAGAACCTTTTATTGATACGATTACAATTTGCACATTAACCGGTTTAGTAATTATAAGTACTGAATCATGGCATCATACTCAATTTTATGTTAACCATATCGACCCAAATTTCCAGGGAACACTTTATAATGCAAGTTTATTAACCTCGCTTGCATTTAAACAGGGATTAAGCTGGCTTTTTGATTATGGTGATAAAATTGTAACGCTTGGTGTATTGTTGTTTGCTACATCAACAATTATCAGCTGGTCGTACTATGGTGATAGAGCGTCGCACTATTTATTCGGACAGAAAGCAATTCTACCTTACAAATGGGTATTTATAGTATTTGTATTTATCGGTGCAATTGCAGAATTAGAAGCTATCTGGGCATTTGGAGATGCTGCACTTGGATTTATGACAGCGCCAAACCTCTTGACTATAATATTACTTTCGGGTGTATTGAAGAATGACGTTAAAAATTATTTTTCGATGAAGCACATCCCTCATAAAGAATTAGTGAAGGAAAAAAGTGATAAGGGATAGAAATAAATAAGGAATAGAAATAAATTTAGAAGAGAGCCTTCGAGGTAATTATTTTACCTCGAAGGTTTTTTATTTTTATCCGAAAAAAGTTTCAGCAACACTCAACAGATCATCATCAACAGTTTTAAGAGTTCCGGTTGCATCAGCCAAATCTACAGCAACAATGTCCTTTCCTCTTAAAGCAGCCATCTTGCCCCAGTATCCATTGTTTACAAGATCAGCAGCAAAAACTCCATAACGTGTAGCAAGAACTCTATCGAAAGCAGTTGGACTTCCGCCCCGTTGAATATAGCCAAGAATTGTAGCTCTTGTTTCAAATCCCGTTCTCTTTTCAATTTCTTCTGCAACAACGTTTCCAATTCCACCAAGTTTTACATGTCCAAAAGCATCTTTCTTTAGACTGCTAAGAATAAATGAACCATCTTTATCAGTTTGTTCTTCGGTTTGAATTTTTGCTCCTTCGGAAACAACAACTATACTAAAACTTTTTCCGCTTTCGTGACGTTTTTTTATTACATCGCAAACAGCTTCAATATTAAAAGGTTTTTCAGGAACAAGAATAATATCCGCACCTCCGGCAATACCGGAATGAATTGCAATCCATCCAGCATGTCTTCCCATTACTTCTACTACCATTACTCTGTTATGAGCTTCTGCAGTTGTATGTAATCGATCGATTGCTTCAGTTGCAATATTAACAGCAGTATCGAAACCGAATGTATAATCGGTTGCATTAAGATCATTATCAATTGTTTTTGGAACTCCAACAACTTTAACTCCGGCTTTGAAGAGTTTTGAAGCTATTCCAAGTGTATCTTCTCCACCGATTGCAATCAGAGCTTCAATTCCGTTAGCTTCCATATTTTTTTTAACCGTTTCTTCACCATTCGCAACTTTGTAAATATTTGTCCGTGATGTGCCAATAATTGTACCTCCTCTATGGAGTATTCCGGAAATTGCTTCTCTATCAAGCTTACAATAATTATTATCAAGAAGACCTCGCCAGCCCTCTTTAATACCAATTAATTCGTGTCCGTACTGTAAAGATTTTCTTACAACAGCTCTTATAACTGCATTTAATCCCGGACAATCTCCGCCACCTGTTAAAACACCTATTTTCATTTTCTTTCCCCTTAATTTTATAACAGTTTTAGATTGGCAAATTTAGATAACAATTGTTTTGTACCATTCTCTTCGAATGCAATTGTAACTCTCTGAAGTTCACCGGTACCAACTATTTGTAATATTTTTCCAACACCAAAGACCTGGTGAACAACACGGCTTCCAACACGCAGCGACCTACGTTCCTGATCATAGTCATCGTAACTTTCCTGATAAAATTCATCAGTTAAATCTCTTTTACGTCTTCCGGATTTACGACCTGCACCGTTTAATTCCTCAAATGTGTCTTCATCAAGTTCATCTAAAAATCTTGATTTACTTTGATAAGCAACCTCGCCGAATCTATAACGCGAACGGGCATAGGTAAGAAATACTTTTTGTTGTGCGCGTGTTAAGGCAACATAGAACAACCTTCTTTCCTCTTCTAACTTAGAATCGGAATCGAATCTTGGATTGAGCGGAAAGATATCTTCTTCTAATCCGGTAATAAATATTAGCGGGAATTCAAGACCTTTAGCGCTGTGAACTGTCATTAGAGTTACTGAATTTTCTCTTTCATTATATTGATCCACTCCTGAAATAAGAGAGACTTCAGCAACAAATTCATCGAGCGTTGAATCAGGATTTTCCTTGCTATGTTGCTGTACTGCACTAAGGAGTTCTTGAATATTATCATACCGGCTCATCGATTCTGGAGTATTTTCTTCCTTATAAATTTTCAGAATTCCAAGTTCATCAACAAGAGCAGAAGTTAATTCGCCAACAGAGAGCTTATCTTTAAGATCGATATATTTATCGAGCAATAATTTGAATTGCTTAACATTTTTCTGAATTCGTTCTTTAACTTCAATAACTTCGAATACTCGCGACATCGTTGCAAAGAGTGAGAGATTAAGTTTACGGGCAAAAGCAATCATTTTGGAAATAGATGTGTTACCAATTCCTCTTTGCGGAAAATTCATTATACGCAATAAACTTTCTTCATCGTTCTGATTTGTAAGCACTCTTAAATATGCAATTACATCTTTAACTTCTTTTCTTCTATAGAATTCTACTCCGCCCACAATTTTGTAAGGAATTTTTTCTCTTCTTAATGCATCTTCAAGAGCACGGGATTGTGAATTCAAGCGGTAAAATAGTGCAATATCATTCAATGAAATCTTGCGTGTAGAAATTTCCTTCTTTATTCTCTTTGCTATCTGGAACGCTTCATCTTTTTCATCGGATGCTCTAATTAATGTTAATTCCTCTCCGTCATTGTTTTCTGTCCATAATGTTTTTGTAATCTGTTCTGTGTTGTTCTTAATTATGGAATCGGCAGCAGCAAGAATCAATTTTGTTGAACGGTAATTTTGTTCGAGCCTGAAAATTTTAGCTCCTTTAAAATCTTTTTTAAAGTTGAGCATATTTTTAATTTCGGCACCTCGCCAGCTATAAATACTTTGAGCATCATCGCCAACAACACAAATTTTATCTTTTACCGGACTTAAAAGTTTTAGTAACTCATATTGTGCTTTATTTGTATCCTGGTATTCATCAACAAGAATATACTTGAATTGTTTTTTATACTTGGAAAGAATTTTAAGATTATCATTAAATAGTTCGATTGGTTTTAATAGCAGATCATCAAAATCCATTGCATTGTTTTCAAACAACCTTTTATTGTATTCGATATAGACTTCCAAGAATTTTTTATCGGCAAGGGTCGTAGCCATATGCTTACCGAAGTTTTCCGGTTTAATCATCTGGTTTTTAAGATAACTTATTTTATGCTGAACACCATTCGGGGTTAGATTTTCGAGATTAATATTCAGACTTTGCAATACATTTCCTACAAGAGAAATTGAATCCTCGCGGTCGTAAATTGAGAAATTAGAGTGATAGTTAATAGCTTTTGCTTCCACTCTAAGGATTTTAGCAAAAATTGAATGAAAAGTACCCATCCAGAGTGAACCGGCTTTTTTACCAACAAGGGAACGGATACGGTCTTTCATCTCCTTTGCAGCTTTATTTGTAAATGTGAGAGCAAGAATTGATTCCGGTTCCAGCCCTTTATCGATTAAATAAGCGATTTTATAGGTTAAAACGCGTGTTTTTCCAGATCCAGCACCGGCTACAATCATGTGGGGTCCGGAGTTGTACTCAACGGCTTTCAGCTGTTCCTGATTTAAGTCATTAAGAATTTTCATGGTTTTTGGCTTTTTTGTGGATTTTTAGCTGGCAAAGGTATGAAAAATTGATTGGATTTTCAATTAATTTTTACGAAAATAAAATTTGCAGCAAAGCCGTATTGGTTATATAAGAAGTTTACCATTTTTCATAATCATTTTGCCATCAAAGTAAACCGTCGGTTTTTTAACCACTCCATCAAGGTGAATAGGAACATTTACATTTCCACCCATCGATTTATTATCACCAATAGCAATATGAATTGTACCCATAACTTTTTCATCTTCAAGAAGTAAACCGCTTAACTTAGCTTTATCATTAGTTCCAATACCAAATTCAGCAATGTTACGGGCTGACATATCATAATCATGTAAAATTTTATTCAACTTATCTGCCTGAGAACCTCCGGAGATTTCGACCGCAAATCCACCTTCAACAACAAATTTTATCGGTTTACTTTTAATTACCCCGATCCCGGCCATTGAACCATCAACAATAAAAACGCCATTGGATTTTCCTTCGAGAGGTGCAATGTAAGCTTCTCCGGTTGGTAAATTACCACTCTCCCCTTTTGCGTGGAATAATCCTTTGCTTGCGTGACCTATGCGGGTGGAAATATCCATTGTTATATCAGTTCCATTTGGTGCTGTTACCTTAACAACATTTGTTTTAGTTAATATATCAGTAAGTTTTATTGTAAGTGCTGCAATTTTTTTATAGTCTGCATTAAGTCCGCGTATCATTACATCTTCTGTAATACCGGGAAATGTAGCAATTCTTGCACCGAGTGCGGATGCTTCCCTTCTTGCATTTGTATGTGTTAAGGATTTTGTTGTTGGACATAAAACAACATCAAACATTTTCATTAATTCGGCAATTTGTTTCGGAGGTTCCTGTCCGTGCATCTCTCTCGATTTCATTTCGATATAAAGACTTTCGTGACCGAGTGATAAGCTATTTTTATATAAGCTATAACCGATTTTTCTTTTCAATTCGTCAGTTACGATTAACACAGATTCATTTGATTGAGTGCCCATGCAATCACGAATTGCAATAATGGAAGCTTTATCAAGAGCAGTAAGTTTCATAAATACCTCTTAAAGTGGAATACCGATATTCAATTGAACGGTTGTCATCAATCCGCCTTTTGAGACCGGATTAGAAATTTTTGTTGGACCTGTTAATAATTCTGATTTTAAATCCATCTGATCAACTTTTAGAAAGCTATAGCTTGCTGTTCCTTCTAAGCTAATATAATCAGGAACAATGTGAATAATTAAACCAGTTGCAATGTAATAGTTCACCTTATTCGACCGAGGTTCATATTTAATTTCTGATAATTGATTTTCATCTCTAAAAGTTGTGTGAACAAATTCACTGTTATGAAAAACAACTCCGCCTTCAACAACCTTAAAATCAACAATGGAAAAAAGTGGAACACCAAGATCCAGCGCCAATCCCCAATGATTGAGTGATAGCTGATATTTGTTTTTGATTACCGAATTCTGATCGTTAGCACTCTGTTCATGATTCTCTTTAATAAACTGATAATATCCTTTGGCAGAAATAAAAAAGTTATCGAACTTTGCACGGAAAATATTTGCACCAATTCTGTAACCGGTTCCTTTCTTAAATTCAACATTGGATTTAGGAACGGGTCCATAGTAGTTCAGTTTAATATATTGATTAATGCCGTCAACCTTATATTGTTGTTCCGAAAAACCGGCATAAAATCCACTCAAACCCAAGCAGCCAAATCCGAATGTTTGCGGGTATGCTGAATAGAATGGAAATAGAATAATTATAAGCAAAGTAAAATTTCTAATAAAATTATTATTCTTCATTAAATGAATTTTCTCCATTCCCGGCAATAATTTACAAAAAATAAACCTAACTTCTTATTAGTACTTTTTAATTCCTTTTTCTAATCCATGTGAGTTTGGACCCATTTCACTTCTTCGCAATAGAAATGCAAATATAAGTCCGAAAAATCCGAGCGAAGAAAAGATCCACATACCAAGAGTATATCCGCCCGAAAAATCGTTAGCCCAACCAATAATAAAGTTAAATCCGGCCAGCCCAATGTTTTGAATCATAGTCATTAATCCGTAGGCGGTTCCTAATTTGGCTTCATCAACAATTATTGCCACAGACGGCCACATTACTGCAGGAATAAGTGAAAAAGCCAATCCCATCATTGCCATTGGAATGTATAACGTAACATTTGTGTAAGCCAATAGTAAGTAGACCGGAATAAGAATAATCGAACCGAACATCATCAATAATGATCTCTTGCCGATATAATCTGCAAACAAACCGAATAATGGTGTTAAAATCATTGCAGAGAGCGTGAGCATACTCGAAAGGAATCCGCCGAATTCCCTTGTAGTACCATGAACATCAATAAAAAATTTAACGGCAAATGTCTGGAATGGAAATATTCCTGAATAAAAAGTAACACATAGAAGTACAACGAACCAGTATGAATTACTGAACGAAAATATTTCTTTGAAATTAATTTTATCCTGTTTAGGAACCGGACGAAGTGAATAATTTTTTTCTGCATAAGTGTCCATTCCCCAATAAATTATAACCGATAGAATTGAAATGACACCGGCTGCAACAGAAATTAGTAACGGATATTGCCAACTATCGTATAAACCTCTTGCCCATGTTGGAGAATTAAGAGCAGCAAATGATCCTAATCTTGCAAGGGTCAAATTCAAACCGAATGCAAACGAAAGTTGCTTTCCTTTGAACCATCTTCCAATAACGGTAGTAACTGCAACAATCATTGATTCAGCCCCAAGACCAAATACAAGCCGTCCAATTGCCATAAAAGTTAAATCGTTAGATGAAGCAGTTATAATTGCTCCGGTTAAACAGAGTGCGGTAAAAATAAATGTTGAAATCCGTGTGCCGATTTTATCAATTATTATTCCGCCAATTAAAACCATTAGAACATTCGGAACGCTATAAATACCTTGCAGCAATCCAATGTTGGAATCAGTAAAACCAAGTTGTTTTACAAGCAGATCGGCAAGCGGACTAATACTATCGTAGATATAGTAATTACCGAACATTGCAAGAGAAACAAAAATTAAAATAATCCACCTGAAAACAGCGGAGGGTTCCGGTTTATTTGATATTTGATTTTCCATTATATCTCTAATTAATCATGATCATAATCTTGCTCATGATCATGCTCTCTTGTAAAAATAACCTTGAGAGCATGACCAAAAACAATAGTTTTTTTTATACAGCAGGAATGTTCCTCAATGCGTTAGATAAAAGATTCCAGAATTTTTCTACAGTACTTATCTGAACTTTTTCATCGGGAGAGTGAGCACCTGTAATAGTTGGACCGAATGAAATCATATCCATATCTGGAAATCTCTCTTTAATTATTCCACATTCAAGACCGGCATGAATTGCTTTTACTTCAGGATGATTGTTATACATGTTTTCGTAAACACCTTTCATAACAGATAAAACCGGAGAATGAATATCGGGTTTCCAGCCGGGGTAACCATCACCCTGTTTTACATCTGCTTTGGCGAGTCTAAATGTAGCAGCTACTGCATTGGAGATATCTTTCTTTTCAGTTTCAACCGAACTTCTCTGGCTCAAAATTACTTCAACATTTTTTCCTTTAGAATTAACTACAGCAAGGTTAGACGAAGTTTCAACCAGTCCTTCAATATCTGCGCTCATTTTAATTACGCCATTCTGAACAGAGTAAAGTGAATCGATAAGATTCGCCGCTGTAGTTTTATCCATCACCTTGGCTTTGGATTTTACTTCAGAAGCAACTACTTCTAAGTTTGGTTCAACGCTGGCAAGTTCAGCCTTTACAATTGAATTATAATTTTCGACATAAGATAGGACATCATGAGCAGTTTTTTTTGCAACTCTGATTACAGAAAAGGTTTCGCGCGGAATTGCATTATGTTTGCTACCGCCATTAATACTTACTAATCTTACACCAAATTTATAATTGAGTTCATGTAGTAACCGAGCCATTAATTTAATTGCATTCCCTCTTCCGGTGTTTATATCCAGACCGGAATGACCTCCTTTAAGACCTTTTACTTTTACTTCGAATGCAATAGTGTTAGCAGGAACTTCGGAAGGTTTGAATGTGAATTTAACAAAAGTATTTTGACCGCCAGAGCAACCGATATAAAATGCACCGTCTTCTTCAGAATCGAGGTTGATAAGAATTTTCGATTTTAGAAAACCCGGTTTAAGTGCTTGAGCACCATTAAGACCGGTTTCTTCATCGAGAGTAAATAATGCTTCAACCGGACCATGTTGCAATTCTTTAGATTCTAATACTGCCAAAGCAGCAGCAACACCAATACCGTTATCGCTGCCAAGTGTAGTTCCACGCGCTTTTACCCAGTCACCGTCCACATAAGGTTGAATTGGGTCTTTATCGAAATCGTGTGTAACATCATTATTTTTTTCTGCAACCATATCAAGATGACCTTGAAGAACAACAGGAATTCTGTTCTCGAAACCCGGGGTAGCCGGTTTACGAATTACAATATTTCCAAATTCATCTGTTTCATATTCCAGATTATTATTCTTTGCAAAACCAATTACATAATGTGCAAGCTTTTGTTCTTTACGCGATGGATGCGGTATGCTGCAAATTTCTTCGAAGTGATTCCATAACAATTCAGGTTTTAATCCCCCTAAAATATTACCCATCTTAAACCTCCTTATTTATTTCTTTGAAAGTTATTAGTTTCTGTTCGTATAGATTAGTTAAAAATTTTGTTAAACGCTGATTAACCGGTTCAATTTTTTCACCAAACTTCTCCAATAAATGTTTGGAAATAGTTCTTACATCTTTCTTTCCGTTAAGTAATAACCATGTTGCAGAACCGATCTCATCCAGCTTAAGTTTTATATCAGGTGATTTTAATTTTGGTACGATATGTTTTACAATAAATTTGTTTTTGAATTTTGGAATGAGCACTGTTACAATGTTATCGCTAATTTCTTCGCTGTGTAATTTTAACGGATGTAAATCGAGGTAATTTGCTTTCTTAAGAATTTTTTTACGTTCACTGAAACTTAATTGCATTTAATCTCCCACAAAAAATTTTCCCCGATACAAAAATAAAATTGCACCGGGGAAAAAAAATTATTAAAGAACTACATTGATACTTGTGGCGGAGCTGGATCTTCCGGCTTTCCGGCGTTATTAATTGGTACCTTTATTAAATACCAGGCAATAATAGCGAAAACAACCAGGCTGATATAGAAACTTGGAGTTTCGAAAATATGGAATAGCGATATTTCAAAGAATGCAAAGCCGGCAAAGAGTAACCCGATAAGTGCCTCCCCGGCAATCAATCCAGCTGCTAATAGTATTCCTGTATTTTCTACTCTCGATTTTTGAGCATCGTTAAATTTCCTCTTAGCATTTACCATTTCAACAGCACCTTTAATTAAACCACCGACAAAAATTGCAAATGTGGTACCAAGTGGTAAATACATACCAACTGAAACAAGCATCGGACTTTTAACATTCATCATTATAAATCCAACGCCCATTAACATTCCGGTAAAAATTAAAATCCATTCCATTTCTCCGGCAACAATACCTTTAGAAAGAATAGCCATCAAGCTTGCTTGAGGAGCTGGAAGTTTTTCACCGCCGAATCCTGTTCCACCCATTTTAATATCACCTTCATGAAGAATAATAAGTGGTATGAACATTACTGCTGCAGAAACTGCAATTCCAATAAGATCACCAACCTGCATCTTCCATGGGGTACCGCCAAGAATATGTCCGGCTTTAAGGTCCTGTAACATTTCTCCGGCAACGGCTGCAGAAACACACACAACTGCGGCAACACCTAATACTGCTGCAACTCCTTGATTACCTGTCATTCCTAATACAACCATTAATAATGCAGCTACTACCAATGTTGATAAAGTTAAACCGGAAATTGGATTATTTGATGAACCGATTATTCCAACTAAATAACCTGATACAGCTGCAAAGAAAAATCCGGCAATAATCATAACAATTGTTGCAACGAGAGCAGCAAAAAGATCTTGTGCAAAAAACTCATATATAATAAAAGTTAATACAGCAGTAGTAAGAATTCCAATAACAATCCATTTGAAAGGAATATCTTTTTCAATTCTATCTACAACATGTTCACCTGTTGCAGCTTTTTTAACATCGCCAATCGAACGTGAAATTCCGACAATCAAATTTTTACGCATCTTCCAAAGTGTAAATCCGGCGCCAACCAACATTCCACCAATTGCAATTGGTCTTACATAGGTTCTCCAAACCTGAACTATTGTTGCTGTCCAATCCATAACATTGGGCACCTTAGTACCGGGTCCAAAAGCTGCTATCCAAGCCGCTTCAGTATCTGGTAGAATAGTACCGAATTTGAAATAAGCAATAATTGGTGCTAATAATCCCCAGGCAATTACACCTCCGGAAAAGTTTAATGCTGCCAAGCGAGGACCAATAATATAACCAACACCCATGTAAGCAGGACTAACATCAGGTGAACGGAATAAAATATTACCTTTACTTAAAGAAACTAATCCATCAGCACTGGTAGCGAATAATTTAAATTGCCCTAAAGCTTGTATTAATGCACCAACGCCCATAGCATTGAATAAGAATTTTGAGCCCGAGCCGCCATGTTGACCGGCTTTATGGATTTCTGCAGCAGCTACAGATTCAGGAAATGGTAATTCAACATCTTCAACCATAACTCTTCTTAGCAATGCAACGAACATAATACCAAGAACACCGCCGGCAAACATAATTGCAGCGGAGATAACATAATTTCCTGGTGTAAAAAACGGGTCCCAAATTCCGGCAATAAAAAATGCTGGCAAAGTAAAAATTGCACCAGCAGCAATTGATTCGCCAATGGAACCGACAGTACGCGCAAAGTTTTCTTCTAAAATTGTACCTTTGAAAAGTTTAATTATTGCCATACCAATAACGGCAGCTGGATAAGTTGCGG
>JAGXSM010000094.1 GCA_018333725.1 Melioribacter sp.
GGAAGACTATTAATCGAGCTTAATATTTTATCAATTAAATTCATAGAGCAACTAAATTGTTTCGCTATCATTAAAAATGAGCGCAAGCTCTATCAGCTCGCTCTCCTGGTAATTTCTTGGCTGCCAATTGATTCTGTTTTTTAGAATTGACATCCCCTCTTCCGATAATTCGTAATTTGGGGAAGCCGTTTCTTCTGATTCAGATTTTATCGATATCTTTTTAATGCCCCAAGTTTTTAAAATTAATTTGTGTTTCTCTTCCAAAATCAAACCGCTGCCTAATAGAACTTGACCATTTCTATTCTTTACCGGTTCTGTTAACTCCATTCCGGATTCTATTTCGGAAACGTTAATTACTCTAGTTGCCATATTAACCTGTTATTATCATATATAATTATCGCTCTAAATTAAGATTTATTGATTAGTTAATGTAGCCTCCAAAAGGAGCCGAGGGCTATTATTTATCCAATCGAAAAATTCTGTAACCAAAACCAGCAATCCAAGTTTCAAAAAGATCTCCTTTAATCGGTATTTTTTCTTCTGATAAAAGATCTATTATTATATTTATTCCATAGAACCGCGGTAACTTTAATGATACTTTTTGCCTCTCTGGATTTTTATTGAGCACAATTAGAATCCTTTCATTCACATCAGACCGGACATATGCGTAAATATTTTGATTACTTTGAAGGGTATAAAAATCACCGTATCGTAATGCTGGATGTTTCTTTCTTAGATTAATAATCTTTCTCACATCTTCAAGCATTTTCTTTTCATAGATACTCAAATCATCTCCGAACCGCATCATTCTTCTATTATCCGGATCTGATGCGCCGGTCATTCCGAATTCGCTTCCATAATAAATCACCGGAAGACCCGGGATAGAATTCATATAAGCATAATAAATTTTTGCCTTTTCATACGAAGCCGGGCTATCAACTTTTGGCGGGTTATTCCATCCTTCTTCAACCGCGCTCCATTGAGTAACATCAAGATCGCCATCGGCAAATGCCATAAAACGGTTCTTGTCGTGACTATCCATTATGTTGCCCATCAAATTATTCTCACCGTAAACCAGAAATGATTTTTTAATCTCTGCATCAAGAGATGCAAATGAAATTTGGGGATCAAGAAATGTTGGAAGAGCAACATCATAAACATTAAAATTGAACTGGGCGGAGAGTTGACCGTTATTAACATACGAACTTATTAACTCGTAACTTCCAAATGTTTCGCCTATCTGATATACTTTTTTCTTCTGTGGAATTTCAACTTCGGTTTTAATTCTTTTAGTAAGTGCGCGCCAGAATTCATTCGGTATATGTTTTACTGCATCCTGTCGGAATCCATCCGCACCGGTTTCTTTCATCCACCAGACAGTATTGGAAGTCATAAAATCAATTGCGTCTTTCGATCCGACAAAATTAAACTTCGGTAAGTACGGTTCAAACCATGTGGTTAAACGGTATTCGTCCCATAAGCGCAAATTCATTCGTCCATCAGGTAATTTTAGTTCGCCAAACCATTCAGGTTTTTCTTTGAACAGTGGATGGTTCTGATGAACATGATTAGCAACTATATCAAGAAGAATCTTTATTCCTCGTTTATGCGCCGCAGTAATTAATTCTTTCAGCTTTTCAAGATTGCCGAATTTTTCTTCAGTATTAGTAGAGTTAATCGGCCAGTAACCGTGGTATCCGGAGAACCACCTATGCGGTGCCGGGGCTTCTTTAAAAGCTTCATTAGGATTGTCGTAAACGGGTGAAAGCCATATTGTATTTATACCGAGCGAATCAAAATATCCTTCGTTAATTTTATTGATGATCCCCTGGAAATCGCCTCCCATGTAATTTGCTTTTGAGGAGAGAGAATCGTGCATGATTGGATTGTTAATAGATTTATCTCCGTCGTTAAACCGGTCAATCATAAGTGAATAAATAATTGCATCGTTCCACAAAAATTTATCACTCCCTCCAGCCGGTTTTCCATCAATTAAAAATACCGACTGAATGTTTGACGACGTTCCATTTACACTTACAGCAACTCTGATAATCTGTTTCTTCTCCAGTTCGGTCCTGCTCGGGGTTATGCTTATTCTATTTCCAGATATACTTATTTTCTTTTTATCGATCTTGCTATTATCAAGAAGTGCAATTACATTTTCTGCACTAATCGTTCCCGTGTAGAATTCATTTTCATAATAAAAATTAAATTCTGATTCGTTCTCCCTATTTTCATATTTAAGAAGATGTAAAAAGTTTTTACCTCCCTTCTCTTCTTCAACAACAAAAACAGAATTATAATCACCCATTCCATTCGGTACTCTTACATTATTCACCGGATCGATCAGTTCTTCACCATCACCAAAAAATTTGTATTGATATCTCCCCGGTTCAAGAGGAACATCTATTTCAAATATTCCGTCATTATTATCATCGGTCATTGGTAAATTAGTTCTGTTCCATCCGTTAAAACTTCCAAAGAGATTTAGAACTTTATAATTTTTCTCCGGCTTATATGCAAAATTAAATTTGCGAAGAACTTTAGAACGAACAGGTATTGAATAAGTTGTTCCATCATGAACAAAATCGACCAATGTGATTCCGGAAAATTTTTCATCGGGCCGAAAATGAATCATGCCGGAAGTTTTATTATAAGTTACCGTAACATTTTCGTTATCAACAAAACTCACATCATAATTATCCGAATAGAATAGATCGGAAATGAGAATTGAATCAGATTTGCCGGCGGTTAAGTTTATCGGACTTATAATGTCGGTTATTTCATTTTTAATTGAGGAACATGAAGAGGATATAAATAGAATTACCGCAGTAATTACAAAACTCACTTTACGCATTTTTACTCCGCTGCTTAAAAATCTTCGGGGGTAAAATACAGAAATAAAATTCTATGAAGAAAGCCGGGTTTAATTTGATGTGCTGTTAGCCGAGATGAACTCTCCCAATTCGTCCAGACAAGATAAATACTTAACGTTTGGATATTTACTTAAAATTTCCGATTGCCCGCCCGAAAGAGCTTGACCGCCAACCAGTATTTGTAAGTTTGGTTCAACATGATGAATCTGTTCAATTAATTTGAGAAGCCGGCTAATATTGATGTAGAAATTATTTGATATACCAACAACATCTGGTTTCTTTTCTTTTATAAGATCAATTAAAGTTGATTGCGGTGTGTTAGAACCGAGGTATAAAGTTTTCCATCCGCTAACTTCAAAGAAACCGGCTACCATCCTTGCACCAAGTTCATGATATTCTTTATCAATACAAGTAATAATTGCAAGTTTATCGGTATTGTTACCGTTCAAGAAACGACTGGTAGTTGTTTCTATTAGGGATTCGGTAATTTTTGTTGCAATGTGTTCATCGGCTATAGAGCATCTTTCTTTTTCCCACATTTGCCCTATACGGTACATTGATCGTTGAAAGAGCTGAACATAAATTTCTTTTAAGGGAACATTGCTCTCAACTAAATCCGATACAATCTGGAAACACTGTTTTTTATCGCCTTTTAGAAGGGAGTCTAAATAATGTAAATATATTGCTTCTGATATCATAAACTTTTTAATACAATTAACAATTAATAAACGCTAATCCCGTGTAAATAATTCCCCAAAAGATAATTATTTTTTATACGTACTAATGTATAGAGCCATTTTATAAGAAGTGTAGGCAAAGAAAGGGGCTGCAACAACATCAATTGTATAATGAACATGCTGGATTAATACTGCGGCTGCAACAAGAATTGTATTTACAAGAAATATCTTTTTAAGATTTTTATTCCGGCTTGTTAAATAAAAAATAAGCATGGTAGCAACATGGCCGGAGAAGAATAGGTCTCGGTGAAGTGTTTCACCTCCTCCAAAAAATTCTACAAAAGGATCTGTCAATGAAATAGTTGTAGCTGGTGCATCCAGAGGCAATAAAAATATAGTACAAAAACGGAAGAAGAAAACAAGACTGTATGATTGAAGTGCAACAAGAAAATCCTCAGGGTAATAGGAAAGTGAAACCAGTGCAACAATTAATGAAAGGTAAATCAAACCAAATGTAAACCACGTTACATCAACCGGACTAAATAAGTTTAATAACGGATCTTTGAACGCAAATCCGGAAAGCTCTTCATTATAATCCAGAAACCGTGCAAGTGAGAACAAAACAGCAACAAGCACAATTACGGTAATCAAAAACCGATACCTGAACCCGGGGTTAAGGAATCTTTCCCGCCATGCAGATTTTATTTCAGTTAAATTTATCAATAATATGTAAAGATTATTAAATGTTGGGGGCAAAATACGGATGCAATATAAAAAAGTAAAACAAGAGGCGTGCTACCCATTTGCAATTGATTTACATCATCCCCATTAACTTGATGCTAATGATATTAATCAATAATTTAATTGCGAAATTTTTACTAATTACTCCACCCGAAATACCGGAGCATAAAATGAGAGCTTATTTGAAAATTGTTCTGTCTGCAATTCTGGTTTTACTTACAATTGTAAGTTGCGATGAGAAAAAAGATGACGATTCAAATCCCACCAATCCAACCACCAGTGATAATCCTTTTCCCAATATTAAAGTAGTTAAACGGATAACGGGGTTAAACGGCGGAGAAGCAGTTGAAGCTATTAACAGCGCTTTATACGTTGGCGACTTAACGGGTCTTTCCATCTACAGAATTTCCGACCCCGAAAATCCCGAGTTCAGAAAAAAAATTGCACTTACTACTGTTTATGATCTATATGCTAAAAGATACGATAACTCCACGCTTAACTTATTTGCCGGATGCGGCGGAAACGGATTAACTATTTTCGAAATTCATGGTAATGCATATCTCGATCCAATCACTAAATCGTTTGTAGCCGGAGGATTTTACAGCGATATTGAATCGGAAGGTTCGCGGCTTTATGTTGCATCTCAGCTAAGCCGCGGTGTTAGAGTTTTTAATATTGCCAATGCATATCAGCCAACCATGGAATTTTCTATTGATCAACAAGCCAATTCAACCGGTGTTGCAATTACTAATCTGGGAGATTTGATTGTTGTTGATTACGATGGTAAAGTAAAATTTTATGACACAGTAATTTTACCAACAGTTCCGGCAACTTCGCAAAAAATTAGTATTAATGCCAAATTGCTTTCGGTTTCTACAACAGATGATTGGGCGTGCATAGGTGCAGAAAGCGGAGTCTATTTTGTTCAGCCCGTTAGCAGTCGGCAAGGATTTCCGGCAGTTAGGTCGAGTTTGTTAATTGGCGGAGATGTGCACGATTCAAAAATTCGGTATAAGCAGAGCACAAATAAATATTATGCATTTCTTGCCGCCGGTAATAAAGATCTTGTAATTGTTGATGTTACAGATGTTTCTAATCCGAAAATAGTTAAAGAGCTTGCTCTCGAAGGTAACGCACGTTCAATTGTTTTATACGGTAACTATGCTTACATAGTTGGTGATTCTGATTTGAATGTAGTTAAGTTTGAGTAATAATTTATTATTTGTGTCTTCGTGTCTTTATGGCATGATTTGTTTTTCTATTTATTTAATTGCCATAGGGATGCGAAGACACAATGGTTTATCTTAATATTATTTTCTTATAAAAGAATTTTCCAAACAATCCGACTGAAGAAAGTTATTTAAGCTTACCGCCTATCTTCATAAAGAACTTTATAAACTTATGCCCAAAGTCAACCGGCTGTATATACATCATTGGGCATGCATAGATTATTGCATCAATTCCTTTGTCTTTGCAGAAATTTTCTGCTTCCTGATCATAACTTCCCTGTCCGAATGATCTGTGGAACCAGACTTTATTAATACCAAGTTCAGCGCATTCTTTTACAACATCCAATGATTGATCGGGATGAGTGGAAATAAATACAGCATCGGGTTTTGTTGGAACATTTTTTAATTTGCGATAACATTTCTCTCCCTCAATCTCATCAACATGCGGATTAATTGCAAATACATTATAACCGGCGTTCTTAAATTTCTTGTAAACTAAATTTCCCACAGCGCCTTGCGGTTTTCTCGACATTCCGGCAACGGCAATATTTTTCTGTTTTAAAAATTCTTCGATTAATTGAGTTGTGTTCATATCCCCATCTATTTTATTTAGAGTTTCCTTGCTATTACTACAGGTAGTTTTATCAAATCGTTTTGTCCGGAGTCAGTTACAATTTCTATAAGCAATATATAAATTCCTATTCTTAGTGCACGCCCACTATCATCAAGTCCATTGAATATTACAGAGTTACTTGGACCGGAAGGACGGTTGTGTGCTACGGTTCTAACAAGCCGTCCCTGGCTATCGAATACTTTAATTCGAACCTGCGCAAGTTTTTGAGCAAGGTTAAAATTGATTGTTGCAAAGTCTTCGAATCCATCATTATCGGGTGAAAACGGATTTGGTGTTATTACCGCTTTCGATTCTGTTACAATTGTTTCAGTAAATATTGAATTTGATTTTCCGGGTGAAGCTCCATCCTGTGCAACAGATGAGCTCCAGTTTGTGTTGTCGTTCGATCCTAACAATGGATTAAGCCGTTCAATTGATCTGTTCTTTGTTGTTAATAAATTTTTATTATGCCATTTAGGCGAATAGTAAACCGAATCGAGCTTTGTGTTGCGCGCATCTTTAATAACAAGCATTGAACCATCATTAGACAAGCTTAGCGAACTATTGAAAAGTAGATAATTGCCTGGTTGTTTAAGATAATTGTAGCTGTTATAAATTGCAGAGTCACTTGCAAAAATTAAGTAAGAGCGCGGTGGAATTTTGTACCACGTCCTGGATAGAGGAATTAATTTATTGCTTCCGTAAATTAAATTCATTCCTCCAATTTGGATTGAATCTGATGATGTGTTAAAAAATTCAATAAACTCAGAATTACCCGTTGATGGATCGAACATAATTTCGTTTATAATTAAATCCCCCTTCAGATATTGAGGAACAAAGGAAATTGAATTCTGAAATCCCGGTGTCGCTCCATAACGATTTAGAGATGTTGTCCAGTTAGTGCTATCCGTTGATGCGGCATTCAACAAAACTCGTTCAAGCGAAAATCCTTTAGCTCCGCCCCATTTCGAACTATACATAAAGCTATCTATTACTGCACCGCGGAAATCATATATAGCAACTCCATCGCTGGTATTACCGAGTGTGCCAAATTTAACCTGAAGAAAATTTTTTGGGGGAATGAACATAAATTTATTTGTGTCCGGTGTTAGAACTGCATATTCGCCCGGCTGCAAAATTTTATTTACGCTAGAGATAGAGATTTTTGTAATTGAAGGAACAAGGTCTGCTACTTTCCAGTCCTTCAGATTTATTTGTGTGCCTGAGTTATTTACAATTTCAATCCACTCCGGTTCACCATCGAGCGGATTGTACATAATTTCACTTACCAGAACAGAATTCCTTTTATAACCGGCATTTACATCAGCAACGTAAAAATTATTAAGATTATCCATGTCTTTATCAAAAAGAACCTTGCAATAAACGCGTCTCGGATTATCTAGTTTTATTTTGGAAGATGATAAGATAAGAACAGAGTCTTTTGATGATAAATTAGAACCGTTTCTCTGACTGAAATATGAAGTGTCGTTACCCGAGATGAAATAAAATTGAACAGTAAATTGATCGGCGGATTTTATTCCGTTATTAAAAACTTTTGCTGCAATGTTAACATCTTCATCAAACGAAGCATAAAGTGGAACAATAGAAATTCCGGTTATAGTTAAATCGTAATCTTTGGGTGCAAGACTGTTAATTCTACCCGGTGTGCTTAACTCAATATCTTTTGACGAACCCCAGTTGAGCCGGTCGTTTGATGCGCCGGTTAAGTTAATTCTCTCCAGTGATTTTCCGTTTTCACCGCCCCAGGATTTGTCGTAACGGACAGAATCAATTGTTCCACCGTTCGCATCTTTAATTACAACGCCGTCTGCATCGTTATTAAGATTTGCAAATGTGTTAATAAGTAGCTGTGAAGGGATCGATCTGTGGAAATTATTAATAACTCCGTCTTTTGATATTACTAAAAATGAATTAGGTGGAAATGTAACTCCTTTTGGTTGAAGTTTTGTTTTAACCGGCGTAGTTAAAATATCTGTAACGGACCATTCTTCCAGATCAACATTATAAATCGATTTATTATAGAGCTCTATCCACTCCGGTTCGCCATTAGTAGGATTATACATTATCTCATTTACTACAACAGAATTCCTCGGGTAACCGGGAATGACTGAAAAGCGGTACCGGTTATTTGTTGTATCTTCATCCAGCGGGTAATCAGCAAAATATTCAAAAGTCCTTTTTGAGGTTAACGATTGAATTTCATATTCCATTTGTGAAAGAAACATAGCTCCATCTTCCAGGTTAAATACTTCTACTCTATTCTCTTTCAAAAATAATTTACTTCCGTCATTTAGTATTTCATAGAGTTTGCAGTTGAATAATGCTGTATTTTTACTCGGATTCCAGAACAAAATATTTATCTTTACCTTCTGACCAATCAAGGGTTTTGAAGGAGAAACATTTGACCATAATAATACAACATCATAATTCTTTTTTGACCATGAATTTATTTTACCCGGAGTTCCTCTCGCATTCTTTGTGGTTGTCCAGTTAGTTGAATCCGTTGAAGATTTTTCTGCGGCAATTCTTTCCAGCGATTTACCCGATGAACCGCCCCATGATGACCGGTAATAAAGCGAATCGATTGTTCGGTTCAATGAATCCGAAATAGCGACTCTATCCCCGCTGTTATTAAGCGATGGTAGCGATGCGATTATCACCTTACTAAGGTTAGTATAAAAAGAATAGATGCTGGTATCTCTGGCAACCACAACATATTCTTCCGGTTGAATTAAAAAATCTTTTGTTGTAATTGTCGCTTTTGTTGCATCATCTGCAACCTGGTATTTTCTAAGATTAATTGTTTTATTACTCTTATTAAAAATTTCTATCCACTCCGGTTCGGGTGAAGTTGGTGCATACATAATTTCATTTATTACAAGATCGCCCCGTACTTCGTTTAATTGAACCCCATTAATGTTAAACAGAGCAATGTTGTTGTCGGTAAATTCATCACTTGCAAAATCAACCTGTACAATAAATTGATTAGCTCCGGATAAAACATTTTGTATTGTTACTGTAATCTCAAAAGATTGATCGGGATCGAGCTGAAGCAACGGAAGGTTCGGACGTGTAATCAGTTCCGATTCATCTCCCGTAAGATCAAAGTTGGCATCCCTAAATAAACTCAATCCGTAATTCTCTGCTCTGTTCCTCCCAAGGTTCTTAACTGTAATAGTCAGTTTTAAGTCTGTACCTACTTCTACATAAGATTTATTTCCTGTTATAGATACCACTGTAAGATCAAAATCCTTTTGAGAAATTGAATTAACCTTGCCGGGTGTAGATTTATTTTTACTTACAGATGTCCCCCAATTAGTAGCCACAAGACTTGATGAAGAAACCGATTTTCTCTCCAGCGATCTTCCGCCGGTGCTTCCGCCCCAGGACGGATTGTACTTGGTGCTATCAATTGTTCTTGAGTAGAGATCGCGCAACAATACATCATCGCCGCTATTGTTAAGAGACGGTAAGGATCGGATCAATAATTTCGATGTTATATTATGTATTGTGCTAATCGTCGATTCTTTACTTATAACAAGATACTCTTTAGGCAATAGCGGATAATCGCTGCTCGAGATTACAACCGTCGCCGAGTTATCACCAATACGCCAGTTGCGTAAATTTATTGTCCGGTTAGAAGCATTATAAAGTTCTATCCACTCCGGTTCATCCCCTGTGGGTGCATACATTATTTCGTTTATTACTATTTCATTGTAAGTCGTTAACTTATCGGCAACCGTTATTTTTTTAATTATCTTATTGTTCGCGAGCTTCTCATCCGGAGTGTATGTTATCAATCCTATAAAATTGTAATCCCCGGGATTATTGGGGAAGAATGCTTTTGTAATTATAATAGAATCGCCAACGGGTAAAGTAGCGTAATTTGATGTGAAAATATTTTCCTGCTGTTGACCCGTTGAATCGGCATTAGCATCATAGAATAATTCTATAACAAAATTGTTTGCAGCTACCCGTCCCAGATTTTTTACAACAAATGTTATAAACATTGAATCAAGTGCGGTTGGTATTGCCGGTAAAAATTTTTCGAAGCGAATGCTCAAATCGTAATCGGTTGGCGATACAGAATTTTTTTTGCCCGGAGTTCCATTTAGAATAGTTGAGTTTGCCCAATTAGCTGCAGTATTATCTTTCGTAAGATTAATTTTTTCGTCCGAAATACCAGCGGCATTATCCGCAGAATAAGTATAAGTATCCACAGTTTGACCGGCAGCATTAATCAAATACACTTCCCGACTTGTTTCATTTGCCATTCCCGATGAACCGAAATTATTCCCGGTGGTTTTCATCACAACGGTTCCGGCTGGGATGAAATTTTTGTAAACCCCGTTTATCCAATCATAATTCCCCTGAATTATTACAGCAAACTTACCGGGACCAAGAAGTGTTCCTCCAGAAACGGTTGCAAGATTATTATTAGAAGAGGTGTAGTACTTGAATTTGTAGTTTGCAATGTCAATTGTTTCCGTTGCAGAGGTGTTGTATAACTCTACAAACTCCCCGTTAGTTTCCTGTGGACGAAACATTATTTCGCTAAATGTTACAGGAGATGTTGCTTGTGCGGTTATTTCGGAGGAGAATAAAAATAGAAAACTACATAGGAAAAAAAATTTTGCCCTTTTCATAAATTCACATTGAATGTTTTCAATGTTTTTTCAATTGCAAAATATGAATAAAGAAAACTTTGTGCACATAAATGTTTTAATTAATTTTAGATAATTACTCATAACAACCTTGGTGAAATCATGAAACGTTATAACTCGTTACTTATTCTTTTTATTGTCTTCACAATAAATCTTTTTTCTCAGACCGATCCCGTTTATCAAAAAATTGTTGAGCTGGGTACAACCGATAACCGTGCAATGGTTCATCAGGATATTTTGTGTAACCGATTTGGCGGAAGATCGACCGGCTCGGATGCTTATACAAATTCTGCGCGCTGGGCATTGAATGAATTTCTATCGTGGGGACTTAAAGCCGAGCTCGATTTTGTTGCCGAAGAACCTGTTGGATTTAACCGTGGTCCGTGGTTCGGTAAAATGATTAAACCAAATGAAATGTATCTCGAATTCGGTACGCCGGGTTATACTGCCGGAACAAAAGGGAAACAAAAAGGTCATGTTGTAATTCTTCCTATAGATGAAACACAAATTGATTTACTGAAAGAAAAAATTAAAGGTGCGTGGGTTCTTGTTGATGGTGAAAATACAGGCTACCCCCGCGACCGCGATTCAATGAGCTCAACCACAAAAAAATTAATTACATATGGTGCTCTTGGTACAATTCAGCTTGCAAGAATTCCTTTCCGTTTATTCGATGTTAGAAATCTAAAATCCTGGAATGATCTTCCGACTTTACCGGATATTAAATTACTCGATAAACAATTCGATCAGATAAAATCAATGGTTGAAAAAGGCGAAGAAGTTATTCTTGAATTTGACATTCGTAATTTCTTCTACCAGGGACCGGTCAAGTATCACAACGTAATTGCCTGGCTGCCCGGAACAGAATTTCCGGATGAATACGTAATTCTTGGTGCACACCTCGATTCATACGATCACGCCACCGGTGCTGTTGATAATGCCTCCGGTGTTTCAAGAATGATGGAAGCGATTCGACTGCTCGTTCATGCCGGCGCTAAACCGAAAAGGTCTATTATGGTTCAACTTTATGCTGCCGAGGAACGCGGGTTGATCGGTTCGAGAGCGTGGGTTGATAATAATAAAGATAAACTTTCTAAGATTTCTATTATGCTCAATAATGATAGCGGGACAAATCCAGTTGTTGGAATGGGTGTTCCAAAAGTAATTTACGATTATGTAAAATCCGCAGTTGAACCAATCGAGAATCTTGAATTAAAATATAAATTCGCACTTCAGGAAACGGGATTAATCAGAAGAGCCGGTCGTGGCGGAACGGACAGTCATTCGTTTACAATGGCCGGAGTTCCTGCTCCATGGCTCAGAACTCAGGGTCCGCATCAATACGGAACAACGTGGCATACACTTTTAGATACCTACGATCAAATTATTCCGGACGCACAGGAACATAGTGCACTTATATATGCTCTGCTTGCTTATCAAATTGCAAACTTAGATAATCTGGCGCCGCGTGAAGGCGCATTTCTACCAGATGGAATTTATGCGGACTTAAACACGAACAAAGGCAGAATAGCGCTATCATTAGATTACGAAAACGTTCCTATGACAGTTGCCAACTTTGTAGGACTTACTGAAGGTAAAATCAAGAATGATGCTTTAAAAGAAGGGACACCATATTTCAATGGTAGTATCTGGCATCGTGTTGTTCCCGGTCATGTTATTCAAGCCGGAATGCCGAATACAGGTAAGGAAACGGAAGGACCCGGTTATGAATTTCCAAATGAAATTTATACGAAGTTAACTCATAACAAAGCCGGAATGCTTGGTATGGCAAACTCCGGTCCGCATACAAATGGAAGTCAGTTCTATATTACGCTCGGCGACCGTTCTTATTTAGATGGTAATTATACTTTATTTGGATGGGTTGCAGAAGGAATGGACGTTGTTAATAAAATTGTTCAAGGCGATACAATTAAGAGCGTTTCAATAACAAGAATCGGTGAGAAGGCAAATAAATTTAATGTAACCGATGAATCTTTCCGCAAGATGGTTGAGGACGCCAAAGCTAAAGTTAAGCTTGAAGAAGAGAAAAGAGCTAAGGACGAACAGGCCGCAATTAAAAAAATATTACCGAAAGCTAAGACTACTAAAAGCGGAATTAAATACGAAGTAATTAAAGACGGCAAGGGCGATAAACCTAAAACAGGTTCTGTATTGAAAGTGCGTTATAATGGAACTGCTCTGCTAAAAGATTTTCCGTTTGTAAGTTCCGGGGAAGATGGAAAGCCCACTAATTATTTAGATATGCCCGAAACTTTTAATTTCACGGTAGGAACAACAAAAATAAATCCCGGGCTTGATGAGATTTTGAGTGATATGAAAACGGGTGAAAAGAGAAAAGTGATTGTTCCATTTGCTCTTGCATACGGCAATAATGGTTTTTATGCAAAAATGGTAGACGGTAAAAAACGATTTATCATTCCTCCATTTACAAGTCTTGTTTATGAAGTTGAGTTATTGGAAATAAAATAATTTATTGTGTAGCGTAAAGCAGAATGTCTGCTACTCTTTTTATCAAAATAATTGAAAAGTATAATTTGTTTTGGTAGTTTATTTGTAAGTTAAAATTGAAAATGTGGCTTTTGATTGAACTTGATGCTTGATAAAACATCAAACAAAAGTATAGTTTGCGTTTGAAATTAATCAAAAAACCGTTTTAAAATAGATAGGATTATATGGATCAACTTCATTTAAAATATAAAGATAGGATTAATTATGGAAGTTATTACACTCCCAAATGGGTTGTTGATTTTGTATACAACTTATTGGGAAAAAATATCCAGAACATAAAGGAGTATTTTATTTTAGATACCTCTTGTGGGTATGGTAGTTTTCTGCGTGGTGATAATGGGATCGGGGCAGATATAGATGATAAAGCTATATTGGTGGCAAAGAAAAACTTTCCACAATTCACCTATTTCCACCATAATAGTCTATCAAATATATCAAGAGATCAATACAATTTAAGCGATCAAGAAAAAATGATTGTTGTTGGAAACCCTCCATACAACGATACTACCTCAATAATTAGAAATAATATCAAGAAGAATATTTGCTCAAGAGATAATGATGTTATGTCGAGGGATCTTGGGATTTCCTTTTTACTATCTTACGACAAACTTCAAGCTGATTATGTATGTGTTTTACACCCATTATCTTATCTAATAAAGAAAACTAACTTTGAAGGTCTTGGTAATTTTAAAAATAATTATCGATTGAAAGATTCTTTAATAATTAGCTCGGGGATTTTTACAGAAACTTCTAAATCAACTAACTTTCCAATTATAATTGCGCTTTACGAGAAATATTTATTTGGTATGGATTATGATTTTGTCTATAATTATGAATTTAAGACAGACGACAATAAAGTTTTTTCATTAAATAGTTTTGACTATTTATCGCGCTATATAACAAAATACCCAAACCAGAAGTATGTCCGGCAAGAAGAAACTATTGCCTATTTCTGGACAATGCGAGATATAAATGCATTAAAAAGATCAAGAACCTTTGTAGAAAAAGAATGTTATAATACAATTAGAATTACGAAAGACAAATTTGCATATTACTGTTATGCGGACATACTAAAGGAATATATTCCTCATATTCCTTATTATCTTGGTAATTGTGATCTAATGATTAATAATAATTTGTTTAATGAATTCAAAGATTTATTTATGATAAAATGTGTTCAAAAGTATCCTGATTTAAAAAAATATTTTTCTTTTAATAATGAATTACCAAAGGATTCCGATAGAATAATTGAAGAGTACTTTAAAAAACTATTAAGAGAGCATTATGTGGATTAAAAAAAGAGACGATAAGAACAAAACTTTAACCATTGCCATTCCTTTAACTAAAGGTACTGATAAAACAAGAATTAAAAGGAGAAGTTTTTTTAATGAATACGGGCTCCCTGTCTCGACAAAAAAAGAAGTGTTTTCTTTAGACTGTTACATCGAATAGCAAATAGGTTATGCTGTGGTAACAAATGATAAAGAAAAGCTCGAAAGGACCACCATAAAAGACAAAACTTTCATTGGCGCTAATGGTAAAGAAAAAACTCTATACGAACTATCTGAATATATTTATTACTTTTATAAATGGGGAGTTATAAAAAAAAGAAGCACTCTTAGAAATAAAATCGTATTTAGTCGGCTTAAACAATCATGACTTTTTAGATTCTAATTCTGAATTAACAATTGAAAGAAGTCACCCGATAGAAAAAAATATACTTGGAATAAATTATTACTTTACTCAAGTAAAATATCCTCTTCTAATTCATAAGTTCAAGCAGTATGAAATACTAACAGAAATAATCATTAAAGAGAAACAATATGCTGTTGGCGTTCAACCGATGTTGTACTTTTGCTTTCCCATAACTGTGCTGAAATCGAGCAACACAATTATTGGAAGATGCGCTGAAACAAATGAAACCGCGGAGTTTATTATAGAGAAGAATAACATTCAAATATTTTTAAAAATTCTTAAAATATTTGGGACGCTAAGTTTTAATCACAATAGCGATATTAGAACAATTATTGATAGAATATTAAGATAATTTTACGAAATTCTTTTTTTGCAAAACGGGGAAAATATTTTCACTGACTTTTAAGTCCGATAAACTATCAGAAACCTCCTCTCGATTTTTACAGTAGAACTTCTCGGTTTATTTCTTTAAGATTCGGCTGAGAAATTGCGGGGATAACATGGAAAAGCTTAAACTAATTTTTTCGCTGTTACTTATTTTTATTGTCGGATGTGAATCATCTTCTCAATTCAACGATGAAATTCCGATGCGGGAGCTTACCCGGTTCGAAAAACAGCTTGTTGCTTCTGCCGATAACTTTGCTCTAAAAATATTTAAAAAAATTGCTGATGATGAACCAGGTAAAAATGTTTTTATTTCCCCTTTAAGTATTTCTATGGCACTTGGTATGACTCTTAACGGTGCCGAAGGAAATACATACGAAGCAATGCGCAATACACTTTCGCTTTCGGGTCTAACTCAGCAAGAGATTAACGAATCCTACCAGTCATTAATACAGCTGCTAACAAAGATCGACAGCAAAGTAATTATGCAGATTGCAAATTCGATCTGGTATAGAAATACAATTCCAGTAAAACCCGACTTTATAGAAACCAACAAAAAATATTTTAACGCTGTCATCAACCCGATGAATTTCAACGACCCGGCAACTGTAAATACGATCAATAATTGGGTTAAGGAATCTACAAACGGAAAAATTGCTAAGATTGTTGATAAGATTGATCCGCAAACAATTATGTATCTGATCAACGCCATCTATTTCAAAGGAACTTGGCAATATCAATTCGATAAGAATAAAACAATGGATGATCTTTTCAAAAAGGAATCGGATGATCAGGTTAAATGCAGAATGATGAATCTGGAAACTGACTTTTATGTCTCTTCGAACGATACATTTACAATGTTGGACCTTCCATATGGTAAAGGAAATTTCAGCATGACGATCCTTTTACCTGCCAAGGATAAAAAAGTTAAAGATGTTGTAAGCTCTTTAACCGATGTTGTGTGGAAAAACTCTATTAATAGTTTGAGTAAAACTAAAAAGCAGCTCTACATGCCAAAGTTTAAGATGGAGTATAAAATAAAACTTAACGAAACACTTAAAGTGCTCGGAATGGAAATAGCGTTTGATCCTTACAATGCTAATTTCAAAAAAATATACGAAGGTGTGGGCAACGCTTACATAAGCGAAGTTGACCATAAAACATTTGTAGATGTTAACGAAGAAGGAACCGAAGCCGCTGCTGTTACTTCTGTAACAATTGGTGTTACCTCTATTTTAGATAATATCATCAGACTCGATAGACCTTTTGTTTTTGTAATACGAGAGAAGGCAAGCAACTGTATTTTGTTTATTGGCAAGCTTGAGGATCCTTTGGTAGAATAATTTTTTGTGTGCTCTAAAATAATTTAGTGAAAACCAATTTATGGAAAGTTAATCAACCACTATTTCCATCAGACAATCTTTGCAGTTGAAGTGCAATCGATATTTTCTGCTCTCGTTTACCAGGAAGAGCGGTTCATCAACTTTTCTATCGGTATCAAACGGACAAAGTCCAAGTTCATCCTTAATACAGTATTTACAGGTCATTACGGTCTTACCCGAATGATTTTTCTGCAATTCATATCCAGGTTCAATTTCCAGCGCACCGTGTTCTCTATAAAATTTTTCTGATAGCTTGTTAGTAATGTTGAATTTATAATCGAGATTGCCGTCGGGGACTTTTAGTTCTGAGTTCGTCGTTCTTTGTTCAGTGTTCTTTTGGGGATTCTCAATTTTATATTTTTCAAAACGTTCTCCTTCAAGTTTCTGCAAGATTTTTCTTCTCATTTCATTAATTGAGCTTATCTGTATGAATAGCGGTTTATCGAAGATTACCTTCACCATATCAATTTCGAAAATTGTATCACCGCTCTTTGCAAATTGTTTCTTTATTGTTTCAGTTGCCCTTTCCGGATTGGTGGCAATTTCTTTTTGCAGTTCAAAATCTTCTGAAACAGCTACACCGTCTTCATCTTTAGCTGTTACCTTGAGACCGTTTTCAATATCTTCAATTGTTATCTCTGTTTTAATTTTTCTTTTGCATTCCCTTTCCAAAAGCTTTTCAAATGAATGATCGTAGTTCCGGTAAATTTTCGTTCCGGGTTTTATTCCATTTAATTCATCTGTATAAACCGCTTTTCCTTCAATTCGATTAACATACATTCCAACTAATTCGCCCTTGTTATTGTAGTAACATAATCCATCTCCGTTAGAAATTTTATCGTTTGTTCCGATCACAAAACCCTTTTTGTTCACTTCAATAACCTTACCTAAATATTTACCGGTTGACTTGGGTGAATCGTGTGATGAAACATGATCAGTTCTATCATTAAAAAAGTAAGTTGTATAACCCCTGTTGAATGTTCTTTCGGGATCGGGTTCAAAGGGAATAATTGAATAACCCGATGATGCACGAGTATAATTATTGTTATTTCTTATTATGTCATCAATCTGCTGACGGTAGAACGACGTAATATTTTTAACGTAACTAACATCTTTTAACCGACCCTCTATTTTGAAAGAAGTAATTCCGGCATCAACAAGATCATTCAAATATTCTGAAAGATTCAAATCGCGGAGTGAGAGAAGATGCTTGTTTTCAATCATCACTTTACCGCTTGCATCAACAAGCGAATATGGAAGCCGGCAGTTTTGAGCACACTCGCCACGGTTTGCGCTCCTTCCCGTAAGCTCTTCGCTCATATAACACTGACCGCTAAGACTAACACACAATGCGCCATGGACAAAAAATTCAAGTTCCGCGTTTACTTCATTTTTAATTTTTTTTATCTCATCACTTGTAAGTTCTCGCGCAAGAATAATTCTTTTAATTCCAACATTGTCTAAAAATTTTATCCGTTCAACTTCGTAATTGTGAGTTTGAGTAGAGGCGAAGAGTTGAACCGGGGGCAACTCCATTTCTAAAAGAGCCATATCCTGAAAAATCACCGCGTCAACTTTCATATCATAAAGCTTAGTAATTAAATTGCGGACATCTTCAAGCTCGTCATCATAAATAATGGTATTAACTGTTACATATACTTTCGCCCAGTATTTATGTGCATATTCAATAAGTTTTCTTATATCCTCAAGAGAATTTCCGGCAGCAGCGCGCGCACCATATTGAGGAGCGCCTATATAAACGGCATCGGCTCCGCAATTAATTGCAGCAATTCCAGTTTCAAGATCTTTGGCGGGTGAAAGAAGTTCTAATTTTATATTTGACATTAATTACTTTCAGACTTAACAAAAAGATTTTCTATATCACCCCAAAGATATTAGGAATCTTTCGTTTTTTCACACAAGTTGAAGAACAAATTCAACCCTGAAATAAAATATTAAGTGCCGCCAAAATACTTACTGCATTTTCATCATAGTAAGAGTTATCTTTCCTTTCACACTAGACAACGTAGCCATAGTTCCATCTTTTGCTCTCCAGAAACAATTACGGATACCTGAATCTTCCTCGTCATTCTGAGTTTTACCAAACTTTGCAGTTACTCCATTATAAATGAGATCAAAGAGTTTTTTGTTTTGCTCGGAGTTCTTACTTTCTCTTGATAATTCCTGTTTCATTATTTTTCCTTCTTTAGTAATGAAATAGGAAATTTTAGCCGGTATTCTATCCAGCTTCTCATCAACTATCTTTTTTTTAAGATCCGTCATTGCCTGAAATCTTTTGTAGTCATAATTCTCAAATTTCTCGTCCAAATATTTTTCAAATGAAAACTGGGCGAGTACTTTGCCCGCTGCAAATAGAATTAATACTATTATTAAAGCTTGTTTTTTCATTTCATGCTCCTATATTAAGTTTATTTTCCGTTTTTTAGACTTATAAACTAAAATAGATCCAGATATTATTATTCTTAAGTTGTTACTCGATTTAAGTTCTATTCATTTTTGAGATTTCTCATTTTAAAATAACACTCACGTTTTGCAAAACAACAAATGAATGATCACCAAATCCTAACCGCACATCCTCCGCCCGGTGCAAGTTTTATTTTTAAAACATCTTTCGATGAAACACTCTTTGATGTTATTTCGTAAGCCATCGGATTTTTTTCCCAATGCGCATCTTTGGCGTCGGCATAAATTTCTGCAGTATATTTTCTATCACTATCTAAAAACGATAATGGAATTATTGCTGTTCTTTCACTCTCGTCTGTTATCGCGCCGATAAACCATTCATTCTTTCCTTTTGTTTTACGTGCTACCGTAACATAATCTCCCGGTTCCGCTTCAATATATTTTGTGTCGTCCCAATCAACTGCTACATCTTTTATGAATTGAAAAGCATCCATAAACCGTTCGTAATTTTCAGGATAGTCCGCTGCCATCTGCAGTGGTGAATACATTGTAACATAGAGTGCAAGCTGTTTTGAAAGCGTAGTATGAACCTGCTCTTTTTTATCCGGATTGTAATAGCTCATCTTAATCTGGAAAATTCCCGGAGTATAATCCATTGGTCCGCCCATCAATCGTGTAAACGGAAGAATCGTTTCATGTTCGGGAGGATTACCGACACTCCACGCATTAAACTCGTTGCCGCGTGCCGATTCGCATGCAAGCCAGTTTGGATATGTACGGTGCAAACCCGTTGGTCTTACTGCTTCATGCGCATTCAACATTAACTTGTTCTTTGCAAGTCGTTCTGCAACACGGACGTAATGTTGAACCATCCATTGACCGTCATGAAATTCACCGCGCGGAATTATCCGTGCAACGTAACCGGTTTTAACAGCCGGGTATCCGTACTTCTTCATAAACTCATATGCTTCATCCATCCGTCTTTCGTAATTAGTAACCGATGAAGAAGTTTCGTGATGCATAATCATCTTAACTCCTTTTGATGATGCATACCTGGAAATCTCTTCAACATCAAAGTCGGGATACGGAGTAACAAAATCGAATACCTCCTCTTTCCATTTACCGAACCAGTCCTCCCATCCAACATTCCAGCCTTCAACAAGAACACCATCGAATCCATGCTGGGCGGCAAAATCAATATACCGTTTAGTCCGTTCCGTGGTGGCGCCATGTATTCCATTCGGTTTAAGACTTTTCCAATCGGTTAAAGATAAGCTTACATTGTTTACATCGGCATAATTCCACGATGCTGTACCAACGTGCATTTCCCACCAGATGCCTATGTACTTCATCGGTTTAATCCAGCTTGTATCATCAATCTTTGAGGGCTCGTTAAGATTCAGAATTGTTTTAGATGCAAGGATGTCTGTCGCTTTATCACTCACAATTACTGTTCTCCATGGCGTTTTGCAAGGTGTCTGCATATAAGCTTTGTTACCCACAGCATCCGGAACGAGATGAGAAGTAAGAACAAAATTTGACTGATCAACTTCGAGATGCATTGCCGGGTAATCTACCAGCGCTGCTTCAAAAATGTTGATATACAGTCCTTCGGATGATTTCATCATCAGCGGCGATTGAACAAAGTTTTTACCGATTAATGTTTTTGAAAAGATCTCATTCACATTTCTTGAATATGTTGCATCAATCTTACTAAGCGGTGATTTTGAATAGTAATATTCATTCGTGTCATAATCGCCGGGAATCCAGAAAGCAACGTGATCCCCTGTTAAACTGAATTGTGTTAGTTCATCTGCAACCGTGAAGTAATTCAGATTATCCTGCATCGGAAATTCATAACGGAAACCGAGTCCATCATTAAAGAGCCGGAAGCGGATTGTCATTTGCCGGTTATTTACAGAGGGTTGGGAAAGTGTAACTGATAATTCTTTGTAATTATTACGAATTGTTTTTACTTCACCCCAGACGGGATTCCATGTTTCCTCAACTGATGCTGTATCAATTTTAGTAATAGTAAAGCCTCGATCAAGAGAAGGAACCTGATTTGTACTTTGTGAAAATTTATCAACACCCGTCTTTTCATACATGTCTTTCAGCATCAACCCTAACCGGCTTTCTTTTATCACCTTATACTTCCCATAAGTAAGTTGATAGGTTGGAATTCCTTCATCGGTTAAATTGAATGTTAATGCTAGTTTGCCATCAGGAGATTTTATTGATTGTGAATTAACTATTGAAGATGATATAATTAACAAAATTATAAAAATGCGCTTCATATTCGCCTCGGTTTTGATTTTCGTAAATGAAATGAAAAATCCGATTATAAATTATTGTGTAGTAAGGCTTTTTGCAAGAAATGAGTAAAAGAAAAGAATGACACGCGGAGATCGCAGAGAACTCGCAAAAGCACGCCGAGTCTTTCTTTGCGGGCTCAGCGTTATACTTTGCGATCTCCGCCAAAGGCAGACAAGTTTGCGAGATAATCTTTAGTCAACGATCAGCAATTTAACATAACCCTTTGTTCGTGATCGATGAGGGATGTCATCATCGGCAACCTGGTAACTCATACCCGGTGAAAGCGTTGTTACTCGCCCGTCTTTAAGTTCTGTCATCAACTCGCCTTCCAGTACATACACAACATGACCACGGCTGCACCAGTGATCCGCTAAATAATTTTCTGAGTATTCAACAATACGTACACGAAGATTCCCCTGCTCAAACGTTCTCCAGTATGCTTTGCCAGATTCACCGGCAAATTCTTTCCTCTCTACTTTACTCCAATCGGTAATTGTGTAATTAACATTTTCAATTTTCATTTTAACTCCGGCTTTTCTTCTTTGGTTTGAACAAGCCTTCATCTATCGATCCTGTAAAACATAGATTAACAACTTCTTTATCAGCTTCACTCAAATCCTTTATCATTTTTTGGGTTAAGATAGGATAATGTTTTATAGTGAATAAATAATCTCCTATAAATTCCAGGTCTTCTTCCGTTGTCATCCAGCTATACTTATCGAACCTCGAAAGATCAACCGGAGCGGAATAACTCCGCAATGATTTATCACCCAGTGTATTAAAGTAGAAATCGAAGTAAGACATTACGAGTTCTCTAACCGTTCTATAAACCGGTTCGCGGAACCTTAGAACAGTTGTATTAGATTTTGCAACTGCGCCGTAGCAATTATTCTGCTTAAAGAGTGCAATAACATGGTCGTCATCGTTCTCTGCCATCAGATCAACTATCAATGGCTTGTGTCCCATTACCCTCAATGCTGCGGCTGCAAACAGTGCGCCTTCAAAACAATTTGCCTTTCTGCTCTTAATAATTTTTCTGGGAGAGCAGGTTATGTAATCCGGATTATAATCCGTCTCGTTCAAAAAATGCTGAATGCCAGTCGGGTTTTTTAATCTTTTGAGAAAATTAATTTCGTCAACTGAAAATTTTCCTGTTTCTTTTTTACTATTAAATTTAAGGTTCATTAGATTACTCAAAATTTTTCCGACTTAATCTCAACTTTATTCATCACCTTATAAACCGGATACGGTAGAAATCCCCCGCCCCACTGAGGCACCAGATAGTTATCAAAGAAATTCCAGTGAAGGAGTCCGTCGTCTGTTTCCGGCTCCAGAAGATATGCTGCAACATTTGCAAGCGGCTGGGCTAACCGGACAAGAATTGTTCCTTTATCAAACTTTTTCTTCTCGGCAACAAACTCACCTTTAATAACATTGTTATAATGACCCTGATTAAGCCGCTGTTCCGGTTTTAATTCTTTTATTTTGAAAGTCTGAATCTCTAATTCGGTATCTGATACAAGTTTTTCAAATTTTATTCCGTTGGTTTTTAAAACATTTACAACCTTCGGATCCTTCACTGTTAGCAGATAAGCATACGGAAGCTTTACCTGTTTAGTTGGAAGGTAATCTGCTAAATAAGGAACAGTAACAACTTTTTTTACATCTGTCGGGAATAATCTCTCTCTTCCGTTTGCATCTTTGCGGGTTTCTAATTCGTATGTATTAACAGTTATAGGAACTTTAGTTGGCACAACTTTAGATTCAATTGCGAGTGAATCATTAACAGAAATATTATTGCCGCGTGCAATTGTCTTTTCGTCTACATCTCTTAATGTTTTTTTTATTTCATCTTTGTTCGCAATTACATTTTCAAGAATTGACCAGAGCAAATTATAAGTTCCGATTACGCGGTCCTTAAACTCAGAATAAACATAATTCTCATTTAATATTCCGATGCGGTTACGAAGACCAACATAATTAACAATGTAACGCGGTTCGTAGGCATAAGAGATCCATCCCTTGGAATGATCGCGTTGATCAACGAATTCACCGTAATATAAATTCATAGTGTTATACTTATTAGATAACGTTTTAGAAATTGCCGGCATCAATTTATCGCGGGTATAAGCAATCAAAGAAGTATCACCGGCGGGATTCATCATCCATGTAAATGAAACGGGCTCCTGTCGGTACGATCCGTTTGTTGTGTGAAGATCAACAAAAACAGCGGGGTCCCACTTATTAAATGCATCGAGCAGACCTTTTACTTCCGGAGTTTCAACTTTCATTGCGTCGCGGTTCAAATCCAGATTCTGTCCGTTGTAGCGGATTCCAACACCGTTCTTAGGTCCTTTCTGATGCGCCCGGTTTGAGGTACTTATCAATTCATTGCCGTCGGCGTTAAAGATCGGGCAGACAAGAAGAACAACATCCTTCAATAATTCTTTTTTGTTCAACAATAAATCTCTTACAAACATAAGTGCGGCTTCTTTACCCTCAACCTCCCCGGCGTGTATATTCCCCTGAATGTAAAAAACAATTCTTTTGTCATTCTTCAAATCAACCGGGGATTTTGGTAATGGATTACCAATAATCATCAATGGAACGTTGCGTCCTTCGGTAGTAACCGCCAAAGTTTCTGTTCTAATATTTTTTGATAGTTTATTTAACGAGTTAATAAAACTCATAACATCGCCGTAACGGGATGTTGATTCGTAATTAGAACTTTCAGCTACGGTTATCGGTAGATTTTTGTTTGATTGACCATTTAATAATGATATTGTTATAAAAAGCAGAGCAAGTACATGTAGTGGGAAGTGCATTTAATTATCCTTTATTCAGTTTATTACTACATAAAAATAAAATTGTTATTTTGATATATCAATTGAAGCGCGAAAGATTATTTAATGAGAACTTCTATCAATGAGCTGATTGCCGGTTATAGAGAAATAATAAACAGGGCAAAGCAATTATCCGGCGATGTATCATTCGAACAAATTAATAAGAAGCCTTCGCCAAAAAGCTGGAGCGCTGCCGAGTGTTTTGTTCATCTTAATAATTATGCCGATGCTTATTTGAAAAACACGAAGATGGATTTCTCAATTAAAAATGATGATGATACAGAGAAGGATTTCGTTCCAAGATTTCTTCCGGCAAAATTTATTAAAGCTGTTGGACCCGATGTTAAAGTTAAACTGAAATCGATTCATGTGAATGAATCCGCAAAGAGCAATGTAGATAAGAATGTTATTGATCAGTTCATCTTTTACCAGAAAGAATTTCTGGATATTTTAGATAAAGCTTCTTTTAACGATTTGAAAACAATTAAAGTTGCTTCACCATTTGCAAAATTTTTGAAATTTCAGCTCGGAGAAATGCTGCTATTAACGCTCTATCACCAGCAAAGGCATTTGAATCAGGCAGAAAGAGCGATTAACTCATAACAAATAGATGTAAACATGAATAACTACGATGTAATAATTATCGGCAGCGGAATTAGCGGACTTACTTCCGCGAGTATTCTCTCTCAACTCTTCAAGAAAAAAGTTCTTGTGCTTGAAAGACATTTTAAGATTGGCGGCTTCACACACATCTTTAAACGAAAAGGTGAACATGGAGAATATCATTGGGATGTTGGACTTCATTATGTAGGTCAAATGGATTCCGGTTCGCCGACACGTGCAATGTTCGATTATGTTACCAATGGTAAACTTAAATGGAAAAAGATGCCCGATCCTTATGATGTATTTGTTTATCCCGATTTTACATTCCGTGCGATGGAAGGAGAAAATTATCTTAAAGCTGATCTCATAAAATTATTCCCGTCCGAATCATTCGCAATTAACAATTACTTTTCGGACTTGAAAATTATTAATCGCTGGGCCGGTCGATACAACTTCAGTTTAACACTTAAACCCACAGCAAGAAATTTCTCTTCGCATTTGTTTAGTAAAGGGGCAGAACTGGCATTAATGACGGTCAAAGAATATCTCGATCGAAATTTTAAGGATGAAAAATTAAAAGCAGTTCTGGTTTCGCAGTGGGGCGATTATGGTTTGCCGCCCTCACAAAGTTCAATGGCAATTCACGCGCTCATTGTCAGTCATTACATTTCAGGCGGATATTATCCCGTTGGCGGTTCAAAAAAAATTGCTGATTCTATTTCTCCAATTATAAAAGATGCCGGTGGAGAGCTGCTTGTTAATCATACCGCTAAAAAAATTCTTGTTGAAAAAGGAAAAGCCATAGGAGTTAAAACCGTTAAGAAAGAAGGAACTGATTTTATTGAGAAGGAATTTTTTGCCGATAAAATAATCTCTACGGTCGGCGCAAAGATTACTTACAACGATTTGATTCCAGAAGAATATAAACCTGAATTTGCTGATGAAATTAAAAATTTTCCGCCGAGCACGGCACATGTTAGTTTGTATGTCGGTTTGAAAGAATCTCCCGAAAAGCTTGGCATTAAAGGAGAAAATTACTGGATCTTCAATTCATATAATCACGAACTTATAGAATCCGAAATAAGCTCGCTGTTAAACGGTAACGTTAATAGTGTGTTTTTATCCTTTCCTTCATTTAAAGATCCGGAAGCAAAATCTCATACAGCCGAAATAATTGCTTTTGCAGGTTACGACTCCTTTGCGAAGTGGGCAGATAAACCATGGAAGAACCGGGGCGAAGAATATGATTCGATAAAGAAAAAAATCTCTGAAGCAATGATTGAGTTTACAGAGAGACATTTGAAAGGGTTCAAAAACCTGATTGATTATTCCGAACTCTCAACCCCGCTAAGTACAGAGCATTTCACCGGATTTCACTTTGGAGCTATTTACGGAATTCCCGCAACGCCGGAACGCTATAAAGTGAAATGGATTGGTCCTTACACGCACATAAAAAATCTTTATATGTCTGGCGTCGATGCATTTGGTCATGGAATTGTTGGCGGATTGATGGGTGGTGCTTTAACTTCGGCACTGGTTGTTAAAGGATTGAAAGGAATTCCATCAGTTTTTAAAGAGGCAATAAGTTATCACAAAACACTCCGGTAAAAATTAAAAAGGGTGAGTAAATGAAAATTTTTATTTCAATATGTACTCTGTTGATTTTTTGTTCCGCTTCTTTCGGATTTTCATTTAATGGTATTGACCAATTAATAAATTCCGGATATCCTGAACTAAATAGAAAGTCTGCGGTTGAATTTTCTAAGCTTGCACTCAAATGTGTTCAGAAGGAATATCCCAATAAGCTTGATCACGTTATGAACGATGTAAGCGAAGTACAATCGCCCGCAAATCTTCATCCGGCTTTTTACGGATGTTTCGACTGGCACTCATCGGTTCACGGGCATTGGATGTTAGTGAGATTATTAAAACTTTTTCCGGATTTAGAAACGGCTCCAGCTATCAGAAAAGCTTTGAATGAAAATCTTACATCAGAAAATATAAGAATTGAAGTAGAGTATCTTAATCAGCCAAACAGAAAATCTTTTGAACGCACATATGGTTGGGCGTGGTTACTAAAATTAGCAGAAGAACTTAATGGATGGGATGATCAAGAAGGAATAATTTGGTCGTCTAACTTAAAGCCGCTCGCCGATGCAATTGTAGAGCGATACATTGATTTTCTTCCAAAGCAGAATTATCCAATCCGGACCGGCGTTCATCCTAACACGGCATTTGGAATAGCATTCGCTCTCGATTATGCTCGTTCAACAAAAAATTATCAGCTCGAATCACTTCTAACTGAAAGAGGGATGACATATTATTTTAATGACGAAAGCTATGATGCAAAGTGGGAACCGGGCGGCGAAGACTTCTTTTCACCGGCATTGATGGAGGCGGATCTGATGGGAAGAATACTCGAACCAAAACACTTTGCTGAATGGTTTAATAAATTTCTTCCCGGCATAGCAATTACAAAAAGTTTGCTTGAACCCGCTGTCGTAACAGACAGAACCGACCCCAAGCTTGTTCATCTTGACGGATTGAATTTAAGCCGTGCCTGGTGTATGTTTGGAATAGTAAATCATCTGCCCGAAAGCGAATCGCTTAAAAAAATCTTAACTGACTCGGCTATTAAGCATGCTGAGGCGGGACTGCAATATATTACAAGCGGTAATTATGAAGGTGAGCACTGGCTTGCATCTTTTGCAGTTTATATGCTATCAGAAGTAAAATTAACTCTAAAATAATTTTGGTGGAATTTGGTGTTTTAGAGTTTTCGTGGCATATTGATTTGCCACTAAATCACAAACGCACAAAATAGAAAGGAATCAAAATGAAGTTAATCAGAATATATCTATTGTTTTTATTTGCATTAACAAACATTGTTGTAACTGCTCAACATGAAAATAATACATCAGCAGAAGCAGCATTAAAAAAACTAATGGATGGCAACAACAGGTTTGTAGAATTCAAACAGAATCATCCTCATCAAAATAAAGCCCGGCTGGAAGAAATAGCTACATCACAAAAACCGTTTGCAATTATTGTCGGCTGTTCCGATTCACGCGTTCCACCGGAAATAATCTTTGACCAGGGAATGGGAGATCTTTTCATAATCCGTAATGCCGGAAACGTAGTAGATGATTTTGCAATGGCAAGCATTGAATATGCGGTTGAACATCTTGGTGTTAGATTGATTGTTGTTCTCGGACATGAGCGATGCGGTGCAGTTGATGCAACAATCAAAGGCGGAGAACTCCCGGGTCATCTTAACCGATTAACGAGCGAGATAGAACCGGCAATACTATCAGCAAAGCGCGTAACTGGCGATTTGCTGACAAATGTTATTTACTCAAACACCAAAAGAATTACTCTACAGCTTAATTCATCGAAAGAATTGTTGAAAGAATTTGTAGAGCATAAAGGATTGAAAGTTGTTTCTGCATATTACGATCTTGATAGTGGAAAAGTTGAAGTGTTCGATTAGGTATATCAATCGTTTGAATTAAATATTCTCTAAATGTAACTTAAGTACATATAAAATATTTTTTCAAAAAGTTCGGAGCAATCATGTCTAAGTTTAAGTACGTGATTAAAAGAAGCGGTGCCATTGTTCCTTTCAATCCCGATAGAATTGCAAATGTAATTTACCGTGCGGCAGTTTCAGTCGGTGGAAGAGATAAAGAAAAAGCTGCCGAGTTAGCTAAACAAGTAATCGAGGTAATGGAAGAACAATTCGAAGAGGGATACAAACCGCAAGTAGAGGAGATTCAGGATATTATTGAAAAAGTCTTGATAGAAAACGGACATGCAAAAGTTGCTAAAGAATTTATATTATATAGAGAAGAGGCCGCACGAAGAAGAAGAGAAAACTCCAAACATTTTTCCAAACCGAATGAAGTTATTCCATGGAAAAAAGTCTGGCGCTCGCTCGATTGGGCTGTATCCCACAATCTTCATACGGTTGAAACTACTAACGAACGAATTCGAAACGGAGAATTCCCACATATCGTTCACGAAGCAGAATCTTTTTATGAAACACAACTTGATACCGCAGCGGAATTAATAAAAGAACGAAGCGCCGAACTTAAAATGGTTATGGTAAGCGGACCGTCCTCCTCCGGCAAGACAACTACAACCCTAAAACTTGAACAGCGATTAAATAAAATGGGAATGAAGTTCGTTCCATTGATTGTTGATAATTACTTC
This sequence comes from Melioribacter sp., assembly GCA_018333725.1. Classification (GTDB taxonomy): domain Bacteria; phylum Bacteroidota; class Ignavibacteria; order Ignavibacteriales; family Melioribacteraceae; genus DSXH01. Next base: position 29,210 of record JAGXSM010000094.1, read on the forward strand.
TTCGATCTCGAACTTCACCCGAAAGATGAATTCGGCGATTACGATTTTGAAACACCGCAAGCACTTGATCTCGATTTAATTAACGATCACCTTAAACGTCTTGCTGCCGGTGAAGAAGTGAAAATTCCTTATTACGATTTTAAGATCGGTAAAAGATACCCCGATAGAAATCCTCTTCAAATTCACGAAGGAGAGGTGTTATTAATAGATAGTTTGCACGGATTATTCCCTCAATTCAGCAAGGAAATTCCGGCTGAACAGAAATTCAAATTATATCTTGAACCGCTTCTTCAAATGAAGATGCCGGACGGACAATACATTAGATGGACTGACTTACGTTTAATAAGAAGAATGTTGCGCGATTCAGTTCACCGCGCATATAACCCTGAGCAGACGTTGCTTCACTGGCATTATGTCCGTTCATCAGAGAAAAGAAACATCCTTCCCTATTGCAACACAGCTGATTATATAATAAATACATCCATGCCGTTCGAGGTTCCAATCTACCGACCAAAACTTCTCGAACATTTTAAGGAATGGGAGAAAAAATATGAGGGCGATCCGTTGAGGGAAGACGCTTATATCCGCGCATCACGTACCCGGAAAATGCTCGAAGCAATTGAACCGGTTGAAGATGATTCATCCATTCCGGGCGATTCTGTTCTAAGAGAGTTTATTGGCGGAAGCATACTTAATTATCATTGATAAAATAAGAGGGTATTTCCACTTCTTCTCAGATAATATGTTTTAATCCGGCTGTCGCGGAATGTAAAAGTATTGTAAAACTTTGGTTTTGCGCGAAATCCGGCTCCGGTCAATAAAGTATTTTCCTTATGTTAGTCCCTGAAGCTTAGGGCATATTCCAACATCATTGAGAACAGCAACTATCCGGCATTAGTAGTTTAGTGATTCAAAATAGATCTTAACACCACGCCTTAAATCTTCAAGACAAGAATTAATACATAATATTTCATCGGAAAATTTTGAATGAACGCGTCTTACGGACATAAATTTCATATACCCGTTTTAGGAGTTGGTTTTTCTGTTGATGCTCCATTAAAAGTTGCAAAGTACGGAATCTCTTCAGTCATGTCTCTTGTTGATGATACCTTATTAGAAAAGCTTCGCAAACATTATCTTGAATTGAGAGGCAAAACATATATACCAATTGAAACTGACGAAGCCGATTCAAGGGCAAAGCGAATTACTGCTTATCTTAATATGGTCAACCAATTTGTAAAAGGGGACTTTGAAAAATTAAAAAGCTCTCCTTTCGAGCCGGGCAGTGAAATAACCAAATATTTTGAAATGCTTCCCGATGATTCTGTTCTAAAAATTCAATACCGGGAAATGCTTGAAACTTCCGACAGAACGCTAAAATTTAAAATTGAAAAAAATATCCGCGAGCAAATTACCCCCGGCTCAATCGATGTTAATATTATGACAAAGCTGGATAAAGTAAATTATGATAAGGAAGGCACTGCCCTTCCATCTGAATTTAATGATGCTCTGGCTGCTTTGCGAGGATATGCTTCAAGCGATCTTGAAAGTTCAATAATATTTTCTGCGGGGATGAATCCTCGACTTTATAGCTATATTGAAGCTTTCAATGATTTCTATCCTGATATCAATTCTAATTTCAAAAAGAAGATTGTAATTAAGATAAGTGATTTCCGCTCAGCTCTCATCCAGGGAAAATTCTTAGCAAAGAAGGGATTGTGGGTTTCAGAATTCCGAATAGAATCCGGATTGAATTGCGGCGGACATGCTTTTGCAACTGATGGTCTGCTAATGGGTCCGATACTTGAAGAACTCAAAAATCGTAAAGATGAATTGATCAATACGCTAAAAGAAATTTATCTGCCGGCGCTTGCTAAAAAAGAAATTGCAGTTGATGAGACAAAACTGATTTACAACCTGACCGTTCAGGGCGGCATTGGAATTTCAAGTGAGCAGGAATTTCTGATCCGTTACTATGGTGCTAAAACCATTGGATGGGGAAGCCCGTTTTTATTAGTGCCGGAGGTAATGAATGTAGATGATTATACTTTACAGCGTTTGTGCGATGCACATGAAGAGGATTTATATTTAAGCGAAGTTTCGCCATTGGGAGTGCCATTTAACAATTTACGCAATAACAGCAAAGACATCGAGAAAGTTGAAAGAGTTGAGTTAGGAAAACCCGGGAGCCCGTGTCCTAAGAAGTTTTTAGTTTCGAACAGAGAGTTTTCCGATAAACCGGTTTGCACTGCATCAATTACATATCTCAATAAGAAAATTGCCCAGTTAAAAGAGAATGTTACGGATCCGGAACAATTCAGTAAAGAGTTTGATAGAGTTACCGATAAAGTTTGTTTATGTGAGGGACTAACCGTAACCCCGCTAATCCTTAATAATATTCCCACACCAAAACAGAGCCGCGCAGTTTCAGTATGCCCCGGTCCAAACATTGCCTACTATTCCAAAGTCGCAACGCTTAAGGAAATGGTCGATCATATCTATGGCAGAATAAATTTGGTAACGGACGAGAACCGGCCGAATATGTTTGTTAAAGAACTTAAATTATATATCGATTACTTCGAAAACAAAGTAGAAAAATCGGCTAAGGATTTTTCCGCTCAAACAGATACTTACCTCAATACATTCCGGGATAATTTGATCGATGGAATCAACTACTACAAACAAATGGCCGGAATAATAATGTCTGAATCGAATCAAGCCAAAGAAAAAATGCTTAACGGAATTAACGAATTAGAGCAAAGATTAATCTCTTTTACTGTGCCGGTTAGCCAGTCGGCATAAAAAGTTTTTTTACCGCATAAAGATTTCTCTCTGCAAGTCATAATCCTGTTTTATTAAATTCTTGTGCACATTAAATTGAAGCAGTGTATTTTTCCGCTGGGATTATTCAATTAATTATTTCTAATTCTCCGGACGGTGTTAAATGAAAATACTTTTTATCGGCGGAACTGGAGTTATTAGTTCATCGTGTTCGGAGCTCTGCATAGAAAAGGGATTCGATTTATTTCTTTTGAATCGCGGCAAATCTTTCAGAACTCCGCCACAAAAGGCAAAATTGATTAATGCTGATATTTCTGACATCAAATCAGTTGAGTCTGCTCTTAACAATCAATCATTTGATGTTATTGTTGATTGGATCGCTTTCAACGAAAATGACGTTAAACGGGATTATGAGTTATTCCACAACCGGACAAAACAGTATATTTTTATTAGCTCTGCATCGGCTTATCACAAACCACCGATAAAGCTTCCAATTACCGAAGACGTGCCGCTCGTTAATCCTTTCTGGAAATACTCTCAGGCAAAAATTGACTGTGAAAATTTTCTAATGAATAGATATCTCGAAGATGGTTTCCCTGTTACAATATGTCGACCTTCACACACATACGATAAAACAAAACCGGCATTGCGGATGGGATACCTTCCATTCCACCGGATGAAAAACGGGAAGAAGATTATAATCCACGGTGATGGCAACACTTTGTGGACTTTAACACACACAAGAGATTTTGCAAGGGGTTTTTTTGGTCTGATAGGAAACATCAACACGATTGGACAGGCATATCATATAACTTCGAATGAAACTGTAACGTGGAATCAAATAGCGGAAATATTAGCAGACAAATCTGGTTATGAATTAAAACTAATTCACATTCCAATTGATTTTATTGCTCAACACGATAAAGATTGGGGCGCCGAACTTTACGGCGATAAAGCTTATGATACTTACTTCGATAATTCCAAAATAAAAAAAATTGTACCGGAGTTTGATGCTGCAATTCCATTGCAATCCGGCGCAGAAGAAATTGCCGACTGGTACAAACAACCATCCAATCAAACTGTAAACGAAACCTTAGATAACATGATGGATATTATCATTAGTAATTACGAAAAACTAAAAGGTTAGCAAACAATGAAAAAAGTATTAACAATATTATTCTTATTTATTTCTCTTTCATCTGCACAAAACAATGCGCCGCTGGTTACATTAGCCAGAACTGAAGTTTATAAAATCACTTCTACATATAATAATGTTACTTACCCAATTTTCGTATCGCTTCCTTCAAGTTATTATTCAACGGATAAAAATTATCCTGTTGTTTACATGCTGGACGCATATTCTTCTTTCGGAATTGTATCGCAGACCGCAAAACTTCTTGCATTCAATAACGAGCTGCCTGAATTAATCATAGTTGGAATTTCTTCTGAGGGCGGTTCAAAGGAATTTAATTATAACCGCGCGCGGGATTATACACCAACATTCATTCAGCCAGAAAATTTACCCGCGAGTTCGCGTTCAATGGTTCCGGCTTCAGGAGGTGCCGGTAAATTTTTAGATTTTATTGAGAAGGAACTAATTCCATTTGCTGAGTCGAATTATAGAATTAACAAGAACGACCGGACTTTAATTGGTCACTCACTCGGAGGATTGTTTGTAACATTCACATTATTCGAAAAGCCACAATTATTTAGCCGGTATGTTATGATTAGTCCTGCTCTCTTCTGGGATAATAATTATATCCTTAAACTGGAAAAGAATTTTTCTGAACATGAAAAATCTCTGAATGCAATAGTTTATACATCGGTCGGCTCGCTCGAAGAAAGTCAGTTCTTAGAGACATGGAAAGAATTTACCGGCTCATTAAAACAACATAAATACTCCGGTCTAAAACTGAAAGCAGAAATTTCAGAAAGCGAAACTCACTATACAATCATTCCGCATCTTGCTACGCGGGGTTTAAACTCTGTATTTAAACCATAATTGCTCTCTAAATTATTACTCTATTTCTCTATATTATTGATGAAAGAAAATTGATAGATTTAGGTAAACAAAAAAGGAATAATAAATGAAAAGGTTTGCTTTATTTATTATTGCAATTATCTTATTTGCAAGCTGCGATGACAACCCGGTTAGTAGTTTATCGGATAAAGCTTCGGGCGAATTACAGAAGTGGAAGTCTCTTGGAATAAATAGTTATACATTAACACAAATGCGAATTGCAAATTTTACATATTCAGGTAGATATGTTAGAATCTACGTTACCAACAATGCAATTACCGATATAAGAGACTCAAGCGGAACGACTTCAATATCGGGTGAAAACTGGCAGTGGTATAAATCGGTAGATCAACTCTTCGACATTTTAATTGATACAAAGTATACCAAACCAAGTTACTACGAAATATTGTATGACGATACTTACCATTTTCCGGCAGCTTTATCTCTTGGCCCCGGCACGGCAAAACAATCCGAAGCATATACTTTTTTAACAATAGAATTAATTCCAAACAAATAACAATTGCTATAATAAAGCGGAAAACAAAATGCAATTAATTGAAATAATCGGTTATTCTGCTTCGGTTCTTATTGCAATCTCATTAATGATGAGTTCAATAGTTAAGCTGAGGATAATAAATTTTTTTGGTGCGTCAATTTTTTCAACATACGGATTTATAATCGGCGCTTACCCGGTTGGTATATTAAACGGATTTATTACGCTTGTCGATATCTATTACCTCTCGGAAATTTTTTTCAAGAAAGAAAATGAATACTTCCGGGTTCTTGAAGTAAAAACCAATTCGGAATATTTGAATTATTTCCTTCAATATTACGAACACGATATAAAAAAGTTTATACCCTCCTTCTCATTTATGCCGTGCGAAAGTTGCCATGTTATGTTTGTATTAAGAAATACCATTCCGGCCGGATTAGTTATCTCCGAATATTCCGATGATGATTCAATTCATGTACGGCTCGATTATGCAATTCCTGGTTACCGCGATTTTAAGATGGGAAAATATGTCTTCAACGAAATTTTCAAACACAAAAAGGTAAAAAATATCTACAGTGATCCCGGAAACGAAAAACATGAATCATATCTTCGTAAAATGGGATTTGAAAAAAGAGAATTAAACGGCAAGCCGATTTATAAATTAAAGGTGAATTCCGTTGGATAAAATTATTTTTGAAGCTTGTGTAGATTCGGTTGATTCTGCAATTCTTGCAGAGAAAGCCGGAGCCGATAGAATTGAACTTTGTTCGGATTTAGATTTGGGCGAGTTAACACCGAGTTATGGATTGATTAATATCGTTTTAGAACGATTGACAATTCCTGTAAACGTTTTAATTCGTCCCCGTGTTGGTGATTTTATTTACTCCAAAGAAGAGTTCGAAGTAATGAAGCGGGATATATTATTCTGCAGAGATTCTAATGTTAACGGAATTGTAACCGGCATCTTAAATATCGACGGAACAATAGACAAAGACCGCACGTTCGAGTTAATAGATATAGCGCGTCCCATGAGTTTTACTTACCATAGAGCGTTTGATTTTACAAGAGATCCTTACGAAGCGCTCGATACATTAATGGATCTGGGTGCCGATAGAATTCTTACAAGCGGTCTTGAAAAAACTGCTCTTTCTGGAATTGAAGTGATTAAAAAATTAGTTGACCGGGCAAAGAACAGAATAATTATTATTCCGGGAGGTGGTGTTAACGAAAATAATGCTGCAGAGATTTTAACTAAGTCCGGTGCTAAGGAGATTCATGCATCAGCAAGAGAAACTATACAAAGCAATATGACATATAAAAATTTTAACATTACTTTGCACGATGCCGGAAGTAAGGATGAGTTTGGATATAAAATTCTTTCGGTTACTAAAGTCCGCAAGATTATTGACGCTATAAGATAATAAACTATGTCAATCTCTCTCGATATTTTATACGAAGACGGTAACATTGTTGCCGTTAATAAACCGGTGGGAACCGCATCAATTTCCGAAAATGATTTGCATCTTCAGACAATTCACTCTCTGCTTCAGGAAAAATATCAGCAAAAAATTTTTATTGTCCATAGAATTGACAAAGAGGTTAGCGGAATTATCCTGTTTGCAAAGAATTCGGGTACACATAAATATTTAAACAATCTTTTTGCGAATCGTTCAATAAAAAAAAATTACACCGCTCTTGTTTACGGAGTAATTGAAAATGAAAGCGGAAGAATTGATAAACCGATCCGCGAATTTGGCTCGGGAAGAATGGGTATTGATGAAACTAAAGGAAAAAGAAGTATAACTGATTTTAAGGTGATTAAAAGATATAAAGAATTTACTCTGCTGGATGTTTCTATTATAACCGGAAGAAGGCATCAGATTCGAGTCCACTTATATTCAATGGGGCATCCGGTTGTTGAAGATTTGCGCTATGTCGATTTTAAGATACAGAACCAGTTTCCGCGCTTAATGTTGCATGCAAGTAGAATTGAATTTCCTTTACAAAATGGAACACTAAAGATTATAGAGTCACCGCTTCCTGAAAATTTTTCAAAGTTTGTAGATGTATTAAACCAACCTTCTTAATTATTCTTGTTTATTATTTAAAAAACTGTTCGGGAGTTAATGCACCTTTTGTTACTCTAATTAACTTAATTTCCCCTTTGAAGTAAGACCTTTTGTTCATCCTCATTCCAATTGAAACATTTCCGCCAGTAACCGGAAGGTATTTAACTTTCCCCCGCATTTCTTCAATACCGTTAACGTAATGAATCATCATTCCGTTTTCATATACCAATGCAGCGTGATACCATTTATTTAACTGATGTGTAAATTTTTCCGCATAGAGTGTATGCGCCATAGTGTCTGCGTTTATATGAGTATCGAGAAACCATTTACCGTCATTCGCAAGACGTAATTCAATCAACATTCTTCTGGGTTCATAATCCGGGTTTTGAATATGAAGAAATCTCTGTTCCTTGTTTGCCGGATTAGAAGAGGTATCCGGTTTAAAAATTATTTCCACAGTAAATGTTGTAGCACCCGCAAGCGGATCGGCATGAACAATTATTCCATCATCTATTCCATCAAATTTAACAGCCGTTGATTCACCATCAAAAATAATTTCAGGATTTCCAAAAACCGCAATACTATTTCCACATATTTTATCAAGACTGTCCAGGCGCCATACAACAGACTCTGTTTTATTCTGCGCAAATACTATGGCGGCAAACTGATAGAAAAAGAAGAAACACCCAAGAATGTAATTATTCATAAACTCTTACAATAAATATTATATGTATGCACGATTTATAGAATTGATTCATTCCTCATCTTCTGCCGGAGCTTCAAAGGGCACAATTACTTCAAGTGCTTTGTGTAAACATTCTATTTCAATCGGCGTGCTTCCAAGTAATTGTCCATCCGGGGTTAATAGTTTTTGGGGTTTAGTTTCTATTTTTATTTTCTTTGCTTTGAAGCATTCTACTTCTTTCATTTTTATATGATCACCGGTAAATATTTTGGGAAGGCATTGAAGCAATCGTGTTCGTGAAAGTTTGTTTAACAGAGTAACATCGAGCAAACCGTCATCAATAGAAGCTGAAGGAGCCATCAGTAAATCTTTACCCGTATAACGCGAATTGGAAACTTCAACAAATACATTTTCTCTATGCAATACTTCCCCGTCAATTTCTATTTTAAGTGAAAATGGTTTTAATGAAATTGTGTGGTGAAGAACTCCCAATATATAAGAGAGATGTCCGAACGCTTTTAGTTTGAACGCTGTTCGCGCTACATCTGTAACGAACCCCAATCCGAGAATATTTACAAAATGAAATTGTTCTCCGTTCATTTTGCAGAGTGCCACGTCAACTTTTTTCTTTTTATTAAAGGCAACATTATCGATTGCGTCCCTCCAGTATTTAGATTCAAAATCGAGATCGCGTGCAAATGCATTTCCTCTTCCAACAGGAATAGCAGCAAGTGTAATTCTCTTAGTGGATTGATTTGCAAAGTATCCATTTACTGCTTCGAATAAAGATCCATCACCACCCGAAACCGCAAGTGTTTCATAATCATGGAAATTGAGGTTCTTAACAATCTCGGTTCCGTGTCCAGCATATTCTGTTTGAGCAGCTTCAACTTCGAGATCGTTTTCTTCAAGATTTTTGTTGATTGTATGAAATACCTTAGCGCCGTTTCCATTTCCGGCGGCGGGATTGTTGAGGTGAAATACTTTCATATACTCCTGCACTTTTCTTGTAGAACAACTTAACCCGCAGCATTTATATATGCAATAAAATTTTGCACTCTTAAATCAAGGTGTGTTCCGGAATAGTTAATTAGTAAGAAACTCAATTATAGCTCTGCTAAAATCCGGAAGGTCATCGGGGCGTCTGCTTGAGATCATGTTTCTATCAACTACTACAGATTCATCAACCCAGGTAGCGCCGGCGTTTTCAATATCGTCTTTAATTCCGGGAGTTGATGTACATCGATAACCTTTCATAATTTTAGCAGAGATGGTTATCCATCCGCCATGGCAGATGTGTGCAACGAGTTTTCCGGCATCGTTAAATTGTTTTGTGAGCTGAAGTACCTTGGGGTCGCGCCTCAACTTATCCGGTGCAAATCCTCCTGGTATTACAAGTCCATCAAAATCCTTTTCCTCTACGTCATTGTATGAGGCATCTGACTTACATGGATACCCGTTTTTACCATCATATATTTTGTTTGCCTCGGGTCCGGCAACAACAACCGTTGCACCTTCTTCAATAAGCCGGAGTTTTGGATACCAGAGTTCGAGATCTTCGTAAATATGATCGATAAACATTAAAATTTTTTTACCGTGTAATTTTTTCATAATCCATTTCCTTTTTACACACATGTAAGGTTGAGGTGTGCTTCAACCTTATACATAATGATATAAATTATTCTGCATAATGCATTATTACTTTTGCAATGTGTTCCTCACAAACTTTGCAGAACGGTTTGGCTCCTTTAGTGAACATAATACAATCGAGCATTGAACGGTACATTCCCTTTGCGTTATAACCAGCTCCTTCAAACGCTCCAACTTTTCCAACAAACTTAGATGACTTCAAATAATTATCAACTTCCTCGCTTCTTGCTTTATCTTTTTTATCATATTCATTCTGAGCCGCTGCAATTTTTTCTTCCGGCTCTCTGTTACGTTTTAATTCTGCAATATTTTTATTCATTTCTCTGCGGATCTTTTGCCATGCATAATCTGCTTTATCGTACTCCTCTTTTTCCCATGGAGTTGGAATATCAATCCCGGGTGAAACAAAGTTTTTCCATTTCAAATTATTCTTATCATACAACCTTGTTATATTCGGTTCAACCGGTTCTATCCCCTCCGGATACATATCGTTGTAAGCCGTCTCCGACGTGTAATATTCATCTGCAAGTCCTGCAAACGAATGACCAAACTCGTGCAGGAAAAGGTAATCGCAAAATTGATTATCGGCAACAAATGTGCAGTAGGTATTATACAATCCTCCGCCTCCGTAACGTGCACCGTTAACCATAATATAGATAGCATCATACGGAACATTTGATGCGAGGTTACGCAATGTTTTGTTATCCTCTGTTAAAATATATCTTTCCGAGCCCATTGAATAATACGTAGTGTTTAACACAGTGCTCTTATAAACGTTTGCGCCCGGTTCATCAATTCCACTATCTGCAGAAGCTTTAAATACTCCGCGGATATTAAACTTATCTTTATATTTTTTAAATGGTTCCTGATTGAGAAGAACATTTGTAAATCTTTTTAAGTCGCGGTCAAATTTTTTGTATTCACCCGCAGTGTATCCATCTCCTATTATTACAATATCAACTTTACTGTGCGGCGCACCCAACTTATAACTTTCTATAACGGTTACCGATTTATCCTTAACCGGATCTTTAATTATATACAAATCGGAAGGGTCTATTTCCGTTGAGAAAACTTCGTTAAGAATGTTATTTCTATCCCGTTTTTCTAAAACAAATTTTATTTTGTTTTTTGGATAAGGAATAATTGCGCTTTCATGAAATGTTCTCTTAATTCCTTTAGAAGCTTCATCGGTGGTTTGATATTCCTTAAAATAGCTGTCGAATCCTTTTGAATAAATTAGCTTGCCGGTCGCCAGATCATAAATTTTGTGATAGTATGCGCCGTTGTTAAAATTATCGATTAGGTTTTTTGTGCTTCCAGCCCACGTTCCGTATTGATAAACAAAATCAATTGTAACAATTTCAGTAACTGCGTCACCAATATGGAAATAATCAATTCGCATCGTTTGATCATTAAAATAATCATTAAAACCAACAGGTTGCGCATTCAATAGAAATGGAAAGATTACCATGAATAATATTCTAACGGTTTTCATGTCAATTCCTTATTTGTTGATTTAAAGATAATAAACACGCAAATGATTCTCTTGTTCTTTTATTTTGCCTATGCAAAGAGCCAATTAAATATTTATCTTCGCCGTGTTAATTAGCAATGTGTAAATGAAAAATTTTGTAAAGACAATAATAATTCTGATAATAATTTCCGGTAATTTTTCCGCCCAGGATAATCGGGGATTCATGATTGCCCGTATTAAATACAACGGCGGAGGGGACTGGTATAATGATCCCTCGGCAGAAGTAAATCTATTAAAATTTATTGCACAGAATACAAACATTAAAACAAATCCCAAATATGAGTTTGTCGATTTATCAACCGGAAATATTTTTACTTATCCATTTCTATTTATGACCGGACACGGCAACATTGTTTTTTCTGATTCAGATGTAAAAAAGTTACGGACTTATCTGGAGAATGGAGGATTTCTTTATGTTGATGATGACTATGGTTTGGATAAAGCTTTCCGGCGTGAAATAAAAAAAGTATTTCCGGATAAAGATTTGGTGGAGATTCCATTCAATTACGGACTATATAATTGTATGTTTGATTTCAGGAACGGTCCGCCCAAGACGCATGAACATGACAATAATCCGCCTAAAGGTTTTGGAATTTTTGTTGATGGGCGCTTGTGTGTTTATTACACCTTCGAGGCAAATCCAAGCGATGGTTGGGCAGACCCCAATGTTCATAAAGATCCTCCGGAAAAAAGAGAGGAAGCATTAAAGTTTGGAACAAACATTGTCGTATGGGCACTAAGTAATTAAAAATCTTTTTATGATAAACGAATATCTAAACGAAATAAAAAAGAAGCTATCCGGAGTTGAATCCCTTGATAATCGTAGGAACGCTCTTTCAGGGTTATCAATTCTCTTAATTATCCTTTCTGCCGGTTTCATTTTTGTTTCTATTCTGGAATCATTATTTGGTTTCAATTCTTTTATTAGAACAATAATATTTTATGCCTTACTATTATCAACAGCTATTCTGTTAATCTATTTTGTATTGATCCCTTACGCTAAATCATTCTTTCTTTTTTCGAATCCGGATTTTCATTCCGCTTCAAAAAAGGTAGGAGACGCATTTAGTGAAATAAAAGACGAATTACTAAATTCGATTGAACTGCTTTCGGGAAATTACAGTGGATATTCAGCCGAATTAGTTAATGAGGCATTTAAAAGGGTTTACAAAAAAACAGAGTCGGTTGATTTTAAAAAGTCGATTGATTTCTCGGGAACTAAAAGAAAATTCCGTATCGGATTGGCATCAGCAATAGCTTCTGTTATCCTAATAATACTGGTGCCCGGTTTTTCTGCATCGGCATTAAGAATAATTAATTATTCCAGAGATTTTACACCACCGCAGAAGTTTTATTTTAATGTTATCCCGGGAAACAAAGAGATTACCAAAGGCGAGAGCATAAAAATTACAATAACCGCTAATGGCGAATCTCCATCTAAGATTTCTTTATTAACCAAATCGGAAGAGCAAACAGAGTTTAACAAGGTTGC
>JAGXSM010000095.1 GCA_018333725.1 Melioribacter sp.
CTTCATTAGGAAGTAAAACACATTTTACCAATTCGATTACAGAAGTATTTGCCGATGAATCTGCAATTGTAGATCTGTATAAAATTCAGAATGAAAACAATAAATCATATCATTACGAAAAAGTTGAAGCATACCAGTTGAAGAAGAGCATATTTAATCATTACAATTTTGCATTCGGTGCAGAGATTGTTCGCAACGATATCAACTCTACTCTTGATGATGAAAATATCGAAACTCATTATTACGGGATATACCTTGCAAATGACAAGCAGCTTGTAGATAACCATACATTTGTTGATCATACCAAACCGAATTGTATGAGTAACGAACTTTACAAAGGAATTCTTGATGATGACGCACGTGGTGTTTTTAATGGTAAGATAATTGTCCGTAAGGATGCTCAAAAAACTAATGCATATCAGCAGAACAAAACTGTGCTGTTATCTAATAAAGCTAAAGTAAATACTAAGCCCCAGCTGGAAATTTTTGCTGACGATGTTAAATGTACTCACGGTGCAACTGTGGGGCATCTTGATGATACGGCATACTATTATATTAGAACAAGGGGAATTCCTTCGGAGTTAGCCAAATCAATGTTGATAAGAGCATTTGCAAATGATGTTGTTGAAGTAGTGAAAATAGAACCGCTTCGTGAACAGCTCAATCATTTGATCTTTGAGCATCTTAACAGAGTGGAAATAGAAAATAAATAACGTCCTGAGAAAAAGTTGAGTGTGCAATAACACACTCAACTTTAATCGGCTGAGGTGATATGTGATTAACACAATTCCCGATACTAAAAAAAAGTTTAACGTTGAGGATGTCCGTAAAGATTTTCCGATTCTAAAAAGGTTGGTTAACGGCAAACCTCTTGTTTATTTAGATAATGCAGCAACATCACAGAAACCGCAAGCAGTAATTGCTGCGCTCAATCAGTATTACACATTTGATAATGCAAATATTCACCGTGGTTTATATTTCTTAAGTGAATTAGCTACAGATCAGTATGAAACCGCACGGTTGAAAGTAAAAGAATTTATTAATGCACTAAGTGCTTCGGAAATTATTTTTGTAAGAGGTGCAACAGAGGCAATAAATCTGGTTGCTTCAACTTTGTGCCGCGCAAAATTTTTTAATAGCGGCGACGAAGTAATAATTACACACATGGAACATCACGCCAATATTGTTCCCTGGCAGTTAATCACAGATAGAAAGCAAATAAAGCTAAAGGTAATTCCCATAAATGATGCCGGCGAGGTTGACCTTGATGCTTATCAATCATTGATAACCGAAAAAACTAAGCTTGTTTCCGTTCTTCATATTTCGAATACACTCGGTACAATTAATCCAGTTAAAAAAATAATTGAGATTGCTCATTCTAAAGGAATTCCTGTTTTAGTAGATGGCGCACAGTCAGTTCCACATCTTAAGGTTGATGTTCAGGAACTTGATGCCGACTTCTACGTTTTTTCCGGTCATAAAGTGTTCGGTCCAACCGGAGTAGGAGTGCTATACGGTAAAACCGAATTTTTAGAGATGATGCCTCCATATCAGGGTGGCGGAAGTATGATAAGGACGGTCACTTTTGAAAAGACAACTTTCGATGACCTCCCGGGTAAATTTGAAGCCGGAACTCCTAACATTGCCGGTGCTATCGGACTTGGAGCTGCGATCGATTATATGAATCAATTTGATCGAAATGAATTGACAGATTATGAAAACACTCTTCTTATCTATGCAACAGAAAAATTATTAGGGGTGGAAGGATTAAAAATAATTGGCAATGCTAAAGATAAAGCTTCTGTTATCTCGTTCGTTATTGATGGAATTCATCCATATGACATCGGGACAATAATTGATACAGACGGAATTGCAATTAGAACGGGACATCATTGCACACAGCCGATTATGGATCGTTTCAAAATTCCGGCTACATCGCGCGCTTCTTTTAGTTTTTACAATACCAAAGAAGAAATTGATAAACTTGTTATGGGATTAATAAAAGTAAAAAAAATGTTTGCCTGATTTTTTATGCTTTATGCCTTGGTGATTTCTTAGCAATTTATTTTATTTCTACAAAAAACAAGGCTTTTAGGAAGAAAATAAAATGATAGACAAAGGGAAATTAGAACAGGACATAATCGCTCAGCTGAAAACATGTTTCGACCCGGAAATACCTGTTGATATATGGGAACTTGGATTAATTTATGAAATCCGTATTGATGATGAAGCAAATACTTATGTTAAAATGACTTTAACTTCACCAGCATGCCCGGTGGCTGGATCACTTCCACCTGAAGTAAAAGAAAAGGTAAAAAAAGTTAAAGGTGTTAAGGATGTTTATGTTGATCTTGTCTGGGAACCGGCATGGAGTATGGAAAAGATGAGCGAAGAAGCAAAGTTAGAATTAGGTTTTTTATAAAATACAATTAGTATAAACTATGTTAGTCATATTGAGTCCCGATTTATCGGTACGAATTATCTCAATGAAAAAATATTTTGAGATTCTTCTTCCCGCAAAGCAGGACTCAGAATTACAGGAAAGGAAATAAAATATGTTTACTATAAATCAAAGAGCACCGATTTATGATCCAGAATCAGTTCAACCAATGAGGGATGAACTCATATACATCGGTTTTGAAGAAATGCTAACACCTCAATCTGTAGAAGAAAATTTATCGCAGAAAAATGATCAGACAGTATTTGTTATGATCAATTCAGTATGCGGATGTGCAGCCGGAAGCGCACGACCGGGCGTTACATTAGCACTTCAGCATAATATTATTCCGGATAAACTTGCAACTGTGTTTGCCGGACAGGATCGCGATGCGGTGGATCATTTACGCCAGAATTTTCTTGCAAAGTTTCCGCCGTCATCTCCGTCATTAGCTTTATTAAAAAATGGAGAAGTTCTTTTTATGATGCCGCGTCATCATATTGAAGGACGTGGACCTGAAGAAATAGCAGAAGATTTGAAAATAGTATTCGAAAAATTCTGTTCTAAACAGGGGCCATCAATTTCTAAAGAGAAATATGATGAGTTAGTCCATGCAAAAATGTGCGGTTCAAAAATTCCTTTAAATAATTCTTAATTGCGTTAGATGAAATTTAGTGCACAGGAAGAATACGGTTTACGATGCTTATTACGAATAGCAAAGTTTTACCATGTAGGTAAGTCTCTTACTATTCCGGAGATAAGCCGTTCGGAAGGGATCTCCGAACATAACACAGGTAAAATATTACGTGTTCTACGGCTTGGTGGATTCTTGCAAGCCGGGCGAGGACAATTTGGCGGTTATACACTTTCCCGTTCACCTGAAGAAATTAAAATTGATGAAGTGATGATTGTTCTTGGCGGAAAATTATATGATGATTCTTTCTGCCAGAGTCATTCCGGTGCATCCGATTTCTGCACAAATTCAATTGATTGTTCAGTTCGTTCTTTATGGAAAATTATTCAGGACTCTGTTAACTCTGTTATAAAGAATCTTACTCTTAAGGATTTGATGGGTTCAGAAAACGATTTGTTTGAAATGGTCAATCATAGTTCTGCTAAGTTTCTGAATAATTGATTATTGTAATTAATGAAAATTTTGTAAGTGTTGCTTTAGTTGTTTTTTAGTGTCTTGGTGACTTTGTGGCATAAAACTTTTAGTTTTCTCGCCTCTAAAACACTAAGTCACAAAAACAGATCAATGATTTAGAATAGCAGTCATTTTTTTTGTACTAAACAATAAATTGAGAACCCCATCACTTTTTGATTTTGGGAAATCCGGTTCCCTTTTTTTTACTATGAGAAATGTTTATTTTCATTGCAGATTAAATAGGATGTTTAATGAAAAAATTTAATTTTTCTTCGATAATAAGCTTAATGTTCTCTGTGCTGGTCATTAATGCATGCTGCAACTGTGGACAGAAACAGGACAATTATTTACAAGGTCAAATTGTTGTTGTAGAGAATGATCCATTTACAAGATTGGCATTAAAGCTTAATAACAACAGTGTATATTTTCTTGAATGCAATGAAAAATTGAATAAAGAATTAAGGCAGAAACAGGGGAGTTTTTATTCAATAATGTTTAGAGAAAGCAAAATTGAGAATGGTTTTCCTGTTCTTATTGTTGAAGAAGCATTACCTGTAAACAAATAATTATTAAACTAAGCAAGAGTAAAATATGAAAGTAAAGTATTTCATTTTTCTTTTAGTAGTTTCGCTCTCTTCTTTTTTGAACGGTCAAAATATTATTACAAATAAATTAGCAGAAGAAAATGCTCAAAACGGCGAAGGTTCTATTATTGATGCAAGACCCGTACTTGAGCGTTTAAGTAAAGCTGCCGGAATAGACCTTGATAAGATTGAACCAATTCCACCTCAGCTTAGAAAAACAGCATGGACTTTTAATGTTGGTTCTCCCGGTCCTTATAGTAATGGTTGGTGGGCACACGATCTATCTGGTAGCACAATTGGTTTTTACACTACTCCAGCAACATGTAGAGCGGTTGGCACTAATTGTTATATTTTTGTTGAGAATACAGTTTGGGATAATGGTAGGGTGAATCAGAATGCTGTTAATAAGGTTATGGAAGCTTTCGATACAAAAAATGCATTACCTAATTCAACCAAAGGAATTTACCAGACAAATGTAGAGTATTTTGGTAATCCACCTAATGTGGATAATGATCCAAGGATAATAATTTTAATACTTGATATAAAAGACAATTATGCAACCAATCCATCTGAAGGTTATACAGCAGGATATTTTTACAGTTATAATCAAGGTAATGCATCCAACAGTAACAAAGCAGAGGTATTTTATCTTGATGCTAATCCATTAAATCTAACAACCGATGCTGGTATATATAGTGGGATGAGTATAACTGCTCATGAATTCCAACATATGATTCATTGGAACTATACTCCTCCAAGCTCACAAACATTTTTTAACGAGTCATTCTCAGAAATTGCTTCCTATCTTAATGGATATAACTTAAGATCGACATCCTTATATTCTAACAGCACAAATGTTTATACCATTGGTTGGAATTCTACATTAACAGATTACGCGCGAGCCGCAAGATTTTCTTTGTATTTATATGAACAATTTTCCGGGGGAATATTTAAACAATATGTACAAAATAGAATTTTTGATGAGAATGGAATTAAATTTGCCGCTCAAGCATTTGATCCCGGTCGAGATTTTGAATCAATACTTGAAGACTGGTTTATTGCAAATTATTTGAATAATAGGAATTACAATACTAGATACGGATATCAATTAGCAAATCAAACTAAAGCAGCCAGTACTGTTTATATTAATCCTAATGTTAATAATACTTTTAGCGGAGTTTCAAAGTATGGAGTGCAATATATAACTTATAAAGGGGGTAAAAACCTAACAATTAATTTTAATAGTAACGGTAATGCCAGCTTAAAAGTAAAAGCAATTAAAATCGGCTCATCAAATATCCAGGTAGAAAATGTTCCTACCAATACAAATGTAAATTTCAGCGATTATGGAACAACATTTACCGAAATAACTTTTGCAGTTTATGTTGCAGATAAGAATGCTTTTATTGCCAATCCTTCTACCGATAAATTTAGTTTTAGTTATAATTCAACTGGAACAGCTGTAGCTCAGACTTTTGAAATTGCATACGATGCAACTGAACCGACCGGATACTTACAATTAACACCGGGCGATAGCGTGGCTGTATGGTTTGAGGCAATGAGCGGAATGAAGATTGATTCAATTAAAGTTGCTTTACGCGGTACACTCCCGATTCAAGGAAGAGTTCTTGAATATTTAGGTCTATCAAATAGGTTAGGCGGAGGACTGATGGCTTCTATTACAGCCACTCCTACTTTAGCATCACCTCCGGCAGTTATTAATTCTGGTGCTGATTATCCGTATCAAATACCATATCCTAATTGGGTAAAAGTTGACCTTCGTTCGTTTAATTTAACTGCAGATAAAAGCTTTGCTGTTCAATTTCCAATAGGTGCGGCATATCCTTCAACAAATAGAGTAATGTCAACTTATTATCAATCGTCCGCATCTTACTATAGTTTTTCGTATCAATCTACTAATAGTCCACCAAGATGGATCTACTATTCTGTTTCTGGTAAAGATGGCTACATATTTCTTTTCTTAATAAGAGCTTATGTGAGCAGTGTAGTATCTAATGTAAGTGAGCCAATAGAAATATTACCTTCTGCTTTTGCATTAGATCAGAACTATCCCAATCCGTTCAATCCGGAAACTGTAATCAGTTTCAGTTTACCAAAATCCAGTAATGTTCAAATAAAAATTTACGACGTGCTTGGTAATGAAATTAGAACACTGATAAATGAGGAAAGAATTGCCGGCAAACACAATATTTACTGGAACGCAACTGATAACTCAGGTAAAAGGGTTTCGAGCGGAGTTTACTTCTATACAATTTCTGCAGATAATTTTACTCAAACCAAGAAGATGGTTTTAATGAAGTGATTATTATTATGTCCCCCTCCTTGAATAAGGAGGGGGAATATATAAATCACGACATAATTTTCTTTGATATCAACTTGTTGTACTAATTATTTAACTGAAATAGATTCTTTCAAAAACAATTTCTGCAATTCTCTTTTATTTCTATTCTTCCAAACACCTTTATGATAAGCATAACCGGCAATTAACGGCATTGCCAAAGTTGCCTCGGAATAAACCATCTGCTCATAAGTAGTTTCAACTTTTCCCCATGAGCTTGCTTCTTTAAGAGTAGAGCTTGAAAGTGCACCATCGCGAACATCTGCAACAGTAACCTGAATAGCGTATTTATGCATTGGTGCGTCTTCCTGTAAAATATCTGCAGCTACAACAATATCCTGAGTAAAGTTTTTAGGAACGCCGCCGCCAATCATAAAGATTCCGGTCTCTTTGTTGTTTAGTTTTATTTGAGTCAACTCGTAAAAATCTTTTCCGGAATCGAACGAAACATGTTTCTCCGGATTATTATGCTGGTGCATTACAATTCCAAATCCGGCTGAGCAATCGGAGAATGCCGGGACGAAAATCGGAACATTATTTTTGTAAGCTGCCCATATAACGCTGTCCTCAACTTTTGGTCCGCCGTTATCTTCAAGGTATTTTCCAAAATGCCATAGTAGTTCGCGTGATGAAAAAGGACGCGGTTCAAGTGAATCGAAAATTTTGGCAGTTGTATCATCGCAAATACGTAGTTCGTCTTCGTCAATAAATGTATCGTAAATGCGATCGATGTGGAGGTCGCGCATCAGATTATCATCAACGAAAGGTGAGCCGATATAATGTTTGAATCCGAGTGCTTCAAAGAAATCCTGATCGACCATAATAGCACCAGTTGATACGATTGCATCAATCATGTTATTATTAATCATATCGGAAACAACGCGTTTCAATCCGGCACTAAATAAACTTCCGGCTAAAGTAAGTATAACCGCACACTCTTTATCTTCAAGCATCTTTACATAAATATTTGCAGCACGGTTCAAATCCCTTGCAGAAAATGCCATGCTTTCCATTGAATCTACAAGCTTAATTACATTATGTTCTTTGATGTCTATATGCTTAATTACATCTTTTAAGAAATCTTTCTTTGTTGCCATCGTTTATTCCTTTTTCTTGTTTTTCTAATTTTTATTTGCAAATATAATTAAAAACAATTGAGAATTGAGAATGCAGAATTTAGAATTAATAAAATGAATCAGAAAAAATATTTTGCCAGTTTTAAAATTCCTTGTTTCCATGGAACGCGGTGACTTATTCCAGATTGATTTTTGAACGATTCAAGATTTTCCAGATACCATTTAAAATTTCTAATCAATGCATCTTTATTAGAATACTTAGGACTAAACCCGAGTATTTTTTCAGCTTTATCGATCGATACAAATGAATCTTTAGAAGCAGTTTCGTAAACCCATTTATAGAGAGGTGATAGTTTTAATGCTTCAAGAAACTTTAGTGTGAAAATAACAGGTTTTTCCGGTAGAGAAATAATTTTCTTGCCGAAGCCGGCGTAATCCAATACCGACTGATAATCTTCCTTCATGGTAGTAAATTCTTTTGCCCCGATGTTGAATGTATCATTCACAGTCTCGTCCGGTAGATTAATTGTTAATTCAATTGCAGCACACAAATCTTCAACATCCAGCAATTGATAACGGTTATCGCCTTTACCTATCATGGGGAAATTTTTTCCATCCTTAGCCCAATCATATAATAAAGCAAATACACCAAGCCGTTCCGGTCCAATAAAAGATTTTGGGCGGAGAATCGGTACGCACATTCCTTTCTTTCTATATTCAAGACAAATATTTTCTGCTTCAATTTTTGCATTACCGTAAGGGCCTACACCATCAAGTTTATCTGTTTCAAAAATCGGGTGATGATCTGGAATTCCATAAACAGCTGTAGATGAGATATGGATAAATCTCTTAACTCCGTTTAAGTAAGCTTCGTGAATTAATAAACGAGTTCCCTCAATATCTGTAGAACGGATCTCTTCAGGTTTATAAAGTGGTAATGCTGCTGCAGAGTGAATGACAAGGTCAGTTTCTTTCATCAATTGACTGACGATTAGTCCATTTCTAATATCGCCCTTAATCACCTTAACTTTAGCATAAACATCAGGATAATTAAAATCGGCAATATCCAGCGAAGTAACCTCAAAACCCTTATTTAATAAATAACGGATAATGTTAATTCCTAAAAATCCAGCTCCACCGGTTACTAAAATTCTCATTTTATTCGTTTTTCTAAGTTTTTTTGAAACTTCTTGGTATCAGAAAATAATTACGGTTCTAAGTTATTAAAAAATCATCATTTTCTTGACATTCTTGCCATATAAAAATATATTTGAAACCTTTGAAAAATAGAATTTCGTATTTGGAGGATGTTTTGAAGCAAGAAAGAATAACAAGATCAATTAAAACTGAAGACGCTAACCATAAATGGTTTTTAGTTGATGCAAAAGACCAGGTTTTAGGAAGATTAGCTGCAAAAGTTGCAAGAATTATAAGAGGTAAGAACAAAGCGATTTTTACGCCTCATACGGATACCGGTGACTTTGTGGTTATAATCAATGCAGAAAAAGTTAGACTTACAGGAAAGAGAGAAACTCTCAAGACTTATACTCACCACTCAATGTATCCGGGTGGGTTAAAAGTAAGAAGTTTATCCGAAGTAATGGCAAAGAAACCGGAATTTGTAATTGAAAATGCTGTTAAAGGAATGCTTCCCAAAACACGTCTTGGTAAAAAGTTAATAAAGAAATTAAAAGTATATTCAGGTGAATCTCATCCGCACACAGCACAGAAACCTGAAACATTAAGTTTATAATGGAGTGATTTAATGGTAGATAAAATTTTTGTCGGAAGAAGAAAAAACGCAGTTGCCAGAGTCTATTTAAGAAGCGGATCTGGTAAGGTTGTTATTAATGATAAAGAAGTGGAAAAATATTTTCCGCTCAAAGAGCATAGAGATAACATTCAGCTTCCGTTTATTGCTACAGAAACTGTCGGCAAATACGATGTTTTTGCTAATACTAACGGTGGTGGCATTTCAGGTCAGTCCGATGCTATCCGTTTAGGAATTTCAAGAGCATTAGAAGAGATTAATCCGGAATTCCGTTCTTCACTTAAATCGGAAGGATTGTTAAAAAGAGATCCGAGAATGGTTGAAAGAAAGAAATACGGACAGAAGAAAGCAAGAAAGAGATTCCAATTCTCTAAGAGATAATTTAGAACTAATTTATTTATTAACCAGACATACTCTTGGATTTGTCACCGTGTCCCGATAAATCGGGATGAAAGACAAAGATGATAAGAGTAGAAGAAAAACGGAGAAAATATGTCTAAGGTACAACTCACCGAATTAATTGAATCGGGTGCACATTTCGGGCACTTAACTCGTCGATGGAATCC
>JAGXSM010000096.1 GCA_018333725.1 Melioribacter sp.
TTCCGAGAGTCGGCGGTTTTGCGGTGTCTTTGAATAATACTCAATTTTTTTATCCTTTAAAGCAGACTCCGGTACATACAATACGCCGGTTATTTTTTCATCAAGAACTTCCTGTTTTTTGCTTTTTAAAAATTCTTTGAACTCATCTTTATTCATCGTACTGAAAAGAAGATTTACTGTTTTTTCCTTTACAGCATCAGTACTTCTTAATTCATTTTCCAGTTTTAGTGTAAGTTCATTCGATTCCGAAATAACTGTCACATTAAATTTGGTACTATCTTCTTTCATCAGGAGAACCTGAATACCAATTAAGCCGAACATAAAAACCGGTAGAAGGATTGTCATTATAATGAATCCTTTTGAGATCACTCTTTCTTTCACTTCTCTTTTGAAGACGGCAATAATTCTATTATTAAGCATTGTGCACCTCCTTACCGTTTACTTCACGACCGGCAAGTTCAATAAATATTTCCTGTAATGAAATATCGTTAGCATCAAATTTTTTAATCACAATCCCTCTATCGACCAGCATTTTTAGTACTGTCTGTGCTTGTTCCGGTTCTTTAACTCTTATCCCGGTTGTATTTCCGTAGTTTTCAATTTTTTCAATTATCGGATGACCTTTAAGAAATGAAATATCCCCTTCATAATTTAAGCTGACATTTTTCTGTGCGTATCTGGATTTAATTTCGCTAAGCTTTCCTTTCAAAATAATTTTGCCATGATCAATCATTGCGAGATGATCGCAGAGTTTTTCGGCAAAGTCCATTAAGTGTGTTGAAAAAATTATTACTTTACCACGTTCTTTCATTTCCAAGATAATGTCTTTCAGCAAGTTAGTGTTAACCGGATCAAGACCGGAAAACGGTTCATCGAGAATAACAAAATCCGGATCGTGAAGAACAGTAGCGATAAATTGAAGTTTCTGCTGATTACCTTTCGATAGATCTTCCACTTTGGAAAGCCGGCGGTCGTAAAGCTCGAACCGTTTAAGGAATTCGTTTGCTCTCTTGTGAACATCCCTTCCGGATTTACCTTTAATCTCTGCAAAGTAATTTAGAGTGTCCATCACTTTCATTTTTTTGTAAAGTCCTCTTTCTTCCGGAAGATAACCGACACGGTTTTTAAATTCCTGTCCAACCTTAACACCGCGAAGATTTACTTCGCCTTCATCGGGCATATAAATACCCATCATCATTCTGATTGTAGTTGTCTTGCCGGCACCGTTTCTTCCGATGAGTCCGAATATTGAACCTTCCGGAACTTCGAACGATGCCTGATCAACCGCAACCAACGAACCAAAACGCTTTGTAAGATTTTTTACTTCTAGTGCATGCATTGAATTCCCCTAATTGTGACCTTATTATGACGTATAATATAATGAAGTTGATTCAAAATTAATTTGAAAAATTAACAATGCTAAATTAAGAATATATAAATCTTGCTGGGGATTAAAGGAGTTTTTTCGTCCAGAATTTAACCTGATTTTCTACTTCTTTGAATGAAGTACTTCCTTTAGAGATTTTATTTATGATGCTCGATTTTACGGTGAGATATTTGTAAAGGTCCTTTTCAAATTCGTGTGAGATCTTTTTATAATCGTTAAGAGTAATATCATTTAGTTTTTTCTTTTTTGAAATTGCCAGAGCAACAAGTTTTCCTACAATATTATGTGCCTCTCTGAACGGAATTTTTTTACGAACAAGGTAATCTACCAATTCAGTTGAAAGCAATAGACTTCCATCGAGTTCTTTTTCAAAACGATCTTTATTGAATTTTGTATGACTTAATAAACCGGCAGTTACTTGCAAACATTCTTTTGTTGTATCAACTGCTTCAATAAGATGGAATTTATCTTCCTGCATATCGCGGTTGTAAGCAAGCGGAAGAGATTTCATAACGGTTAATATTCCTATAAGTGCGCCAAATACCCTTCCGGTTTTTCCTCTTACAAGTTCTGCAATGTCGGGATTTTTTTTCTGCGGCATCAAGCTGCTTCCGGTTGCAAACGAATCATCAATTTGAGCGAATGAAAATTCATGGGAACTCCACAGGGCCAACTCTTCAGATAGCCGGCTCAGATTCATCATAACAACCGAACAAATACTTATAAACTCGATTACCACGTCCCGGCTTGAAACGGCATCAAGTGAATTTTCAATGATACCTTTCATCCCAAGTAATTTTGCTGAATAATTTCTATCAATAGGTAATGTTGTGCCAGAAAGAGCTGCTGCACCAAGCGGTGATTTGTCCGCGCGTTTCAAACAATCGTTAAGACGATCAATGTCTCGATCAAATATCGAAATGTATGCAAGTAGATGATGTGCAAAAAGTATTGGCTGTGCACGTTGCAAATGCGTATAGCCGGGGATTATAGTCTCCTTATGCTTAATTGCAATCTTAAGAAGTAACTTTTGCAAACCGGTGATAATTTTTTTTAATGACAGGATTTCATTTTTAATGTAGAGCCGTTCATCCAATGCAACCTGATCGTTACGGCTGCGTGCAGTGTGAAGTTTTTTACCAGTAGTGCCGATTCTTTTCGTGAGTTCTTCTTCTATAAATGAATGGATGTCCTCATTGCGCCAATTATATTTCAACTTACCCAAAGAAATTTCTTTCCGGATCGATTCAAGAGTTTTTACAATTTTACTGCCTTCAGCAGATGAAACTATCTTCTGCTTAACAAGCATTTTAACATGTGCTATGCTTCCGGTAATATCCTCGTTGAAAAGTCTTCCATCTATCTCAATGGAAGAGGAAAAGTTAAGAGCTTGTTCATCAAGCCCTTTTTTGAATCGGCTATTCCATGTCGGCATTTTTTATTCCGGAGATGAACAAAAAGTAATTAGTTGTTTAAATATAGAACACAGATTTAACAGATTAAAACTGATTTTCAATAATTGTTAATTACTTTTTGTTCCACTAATTTTTTTATGCTACTGCACTTTTTCTGTCGTTCTTAACTTTTTGTGTTACACGGTTATAAGTCTTTAACGGTAAACCGTATATTTTAATAAATCCTTCAGAAGCTTTATGATCGAACTGATCTTCTGCCGTATAAGTTGCAAGAGCGGGATCGTATAATGAATACGGAGATGTTCTTCCTGTAACTCTCAGTGTTCCTTTGTAAAGTTTTACTTTTACCAATCCCGTTACCCGCTCCTGGGTTTTATCTACAAATGCTGAGAGTGCTTCCCGTAATGGAGAGAACCACAATCCATTGTAAATGAGGTTAGAAAATTCATGCGCAACAATTGATTTATAATGCATTACAGATTTATCGAGCGTGAGTCTTTCTAATTCCTTGTGAGCGAAATGTAATATGGTTGCAGCGGGAGCTTCATAAACTTCACGGGATTTTATTCCCACCAGTCTATTTTCCACAAGGTCAATTCTGCCAACTCCATTCTTAGCACCCACAGCATTTAGAAATTTTACGAGTGAAATGCTATCCATTTCCTGCCCGTTAACAGCAACTGGAATTCCTTCAACAAATTCAATTGATACGTCATCGCCATTATCGTTTGCGTTTTCCGGCGAAGTAGTAGATTGAAAGGCGTCTTCAGGCGGCGCTACCATCGGGTCTTCAAGTACACCGCACTCAATACTTGTTCCCCATAAATTTTCATCAATTGAATAAGGATTTTCTTTTGTAGCTGCTACCGGAATATTATGTTTCTTTGCATACTCAATTTCTTCTTCACGCGATTTAAATTCCCATTCGCGTAAAGGTGCAATAATTTTAAGGTCCGGAGCGAGTGCGCCAACAGAGACTTCGAATCTAACCTGATCATTTCCTTTTCCGGTACATCCGTGCGAAACCATATTTGCCCCTTCTTTCAATGCAACATCAACCAGTGCTTTTGCAAGAAGCGGTCTTCCTATTGAAGTAGCCATCGGATATGCATCTTCGTACATTGCACCGGCTTTAAGCGATGGATAAACATAATCCTCTACAAATTCTTTGCGCAAATCTTCAACGTAAACCTTCGAAGCACCGGATTTCAATGCCTTCTCTTTTAAGCCGGAAAGTTCTTTTGTTTGACCGAGATCGCCGGTAAATGTAATTATCTCTGCATCATAATTATTTTTCAACCAATGGACCATAACGGATGTATCCAATCCGCCCGAATATGCTACAACAATTTTGTTCTTACTCATTTTACGTTATTCCTAAAGTTGTTTTTAATTGTTCTATTATTGTTTTTACTTTCTTAATTGATCGGGGAATTATAAGTATTGTATCATCCCCGGCAATTGTACCAAGGAGATCATGAATTTTCTGGCTATCAATAAAAACAGCAACACCCTGGGCGCGACCCGTGAATGTTCTAATTACAATCAACTGTTCATTGCTATCGATTGATATAACCTCTTCCGCAATCCGGTTTTTAATTGTTGTTTGTGTTCCAGATTCACCAACGCGATAAACCGTTCCGTTAGGAGTGGGTATTCTAACAATTCCCAGTTCACTCAAGTCTCTCGATAAAGTTGCCTGGGTAACTCTAATTCCATTCTGTTTAAGAAGTTTTACCAGTTGTGTTTGATTAAAAACTTCCTGTGCTGAAATAATCGACTTAATAAGAGAATGCCGCTTGTTAATATTTTCTAATTTCTTGCTCATAACTTTTCCCATTTATTGTTATTTCGAACCTAATCACCTTATAGTTTCATTTCAAGTTCAACAGTAATCAATCGCTTACAATTTCGGTTCCTACTCCCTCTTCAGTAAATATTTCGAGAAGAAGTGCGTGTTCAATTCTTCCATCG
Source organism: Melioribacter sp. (assembly GCA_018333725.1). Lineage (GTDB taxonomy): Bacteria > Bacteroidota > Ignavibacteria > Ignavibacteriales > Melioribacteraceae > DSXH01. Next base: position 4,777 of record JAGXSM010000096.1, read on the forward strand.
ACAATATGAACCTTGTTTACTCCGGCATTCAAAGCGTTCAATGCCGATTCGACCTTGGGAATCATACCGCCGTTGATAATTCCTTTGTTAATAAAATCCAGAATTTGTTTTTCTGTTAAATGAGGAGCCAATTCATTGTTGATTTTGACACCTTCCGTATCGCTCATGTAAACAAGTTTTGCGGCATCAATTGCACCGGCAAGAGAGCCGGCAGCTATATCAGCATTTACATTATAAACGGTTCCATAATTATCAATTCCCATTGGAGCAATAACGGGCAGGTAACCGTCTTTCAGTAAATTTTTTATTAGCGTTTCATTTACATCTACAACTTCACCTACCAATCCCAGATTTTCCTTTTCATATTTTTTTACACGTATCATATCGCCATCGATTCCACTAATTCCAACAGCTCTTCCGCCATGAATATTTATTCTTCTTACAATATCTTTATTAATAGAGCCGGCAAGAACCATCTGAACAACGTTCAGTGTTTCTTCGTCAGTATATCTTTGTCCGTTTACAAATTTTGTCTGAATGTTAAGTTTATTCGATAATGAAGTAATCTCTTTTCCGCCGCCGTGAATAACAACAATATTAATCCCGATTTTCCTAAGTAGAGTTACATCTTTAGCAATCATCGTTTTAAGTTTTTCATCTTCCATAACTGCTCCGCCATACTTAATTACGAAGGTCTTTCCCTCGAATTGTTGAATGTACGGAAGTGCTTCTATAAGAACGTCTTCTTTTTTGAAAGTTGCAGTTGTCAAGTTCTGTAGCTCCCGTTAATCTTAACATAATCTTCTGAGAAGTCGCAAGTCCAGCAATTTGCAGATTCATTCCCCTGATTTAATTTTACAACCAATTCTATTAATTCACTTTTTAATGTTTGATTAGCTACGGCATTTGGAAGAGTAACAATATAATTCTTCTGCAATATTTGAGTTCCGTTAATAATTATTTCGAATTTAGCCGGGTCGAAATCAATTCCCGAGTAACCGACTGCAGCAATAATTCTCCCCCAATTTGCATCTTCACCATGAATAGCAGTTTTTACTAATGGTGAGAGTGCAATTGTTTTAGCGGCTTTAATAGCATCCTGTTCTGTAAGAGCACCTTCAACTTTTACTTCAACTAATTTTGTTGCTCCTTCGCCATCTTTAACTATATCTATTGAAAATTTTTTAAGAAGAGTAAAAAGTTCTGCTTCGAATGTTTTCTGTGAATCACTCCCCTTAGTTATCACAACACCCGAAGCAGAGTTTGAAAGCATTAAAACCATATCGTTCGTACTTGTATCGCCGTCAACTACAATTCTGTTGAAAGTTTTATCTACTGTTCTTTTCAGCATCTCCTGTAAGAGCTCTTTATCAATTGCAGCATCTGTAGTAACAAATCCCAGCATAGTTGCCATATTGGGATGAATCATTCCCGAACCTTTTGCAATTCCGCTTATTGTAACTTCCTTACCGTTAATTAAAAACGATGTTGATTCGGCTTTATAGAATGTGTCGGTTGTCATTATTGCTTCTGCAGCATCTTTTTCATCGCCATCAACAAGATAATTTTTAATTGCAGCAATTCCGTTTATAATTTTTTCCATAGGAAGCGGCTCTCCTATTACACCTGTTGAAGCAACAAGAACCTCTTCTTTTTTAATACCCAAAAGTTCTGCAGTTTGTTCTGTCATTATCCCGGCATCAAAATATCCGCGTTCGCCGGTGCATGCATTTGCATTACCGCTGTTAACTATTATTGCATAAAACTTTTCACCTTCTAAAAGATGCTTTTTACTTAGTAATACCGGTGCTGCCTGAACTTTATTTAGAGTAAAAACTCCGGCAGCCGAAGCCGGGTAATCCGATACAATTAACGCAAGATCTTTTCGGGATTTCTTAATTCCACAGTGGATCCCGGCGGATTTATATCCCAATGGTAATTTTGTCTTCATGCCGATTGTATTTTTAGATACTTCTTCTTTGAACATTTTAGAATTCCTTCGGTTTGATCTATTCCGAACATTATATTCATATTTTGAACCGCCTGACCGGCAGCCCCCTTAATTAAGTTATCGATCGTAGAGATGATCGTTATTATTCCATTGTTAATTGAAAATCCGATATCGCAATAATTGGTATGTAATACATTTTTTATTTCCGGTATCTGCGGATGGAATATTCGTACAAAAGGTAATAGCTGATAATATTTATTAAATATCTCCATGCATAATATTTCATTCACGTTATCACTTACTTTTGCCTGAATTGTAGTATAGATTCCTCTTGTTATAGGAAGTAAATGCGGGGCAAAAGAGAATACCGGTTCAGAACCGCCGAACATTGATAGATATCTTTTTATTTCCGGAATATGCTGGTGATTACCGACTTTATAAGCTCTAACGTTCTCATTTACTTCCGAGAAAATCATGTTTTCTGATACAGATTTACCTGCACCGGATGTTCCGCTGTAAGAAACTATACTAATAAAATCCCCCGCTATTACATTTTCCTTTAGTAATGGGATTAGAGGAAGAAGAACACTTGTCGGGTAGCAGCCGGGATTAGCTATAATACTTGCATTTGCAATTTCAGTTTCATTCCACTCGCTAAGTCCGTAAACCGCAATATTTACAAGGTCGGGAGCATTATGCTCGTGCTTGTAATACTTGGTGTATTCACTCAGATCATTTAATCTAAAGTCCCCGCCAAGGTCAATTACTTTTATCCCATTTTCGTATGCACTTTTTACATAAGGTATCGCTTGTCCTGATGGCAGTGCTATGAACAGCAGATCAATATCGGAGAGTAATTTATCATCGAAAGATTGAATACTACGGGAAAATATTCCTCTGAGTGATGGATGCATCTCTTCAATTCTATAACCTGCTGAATTATATCCAAAAAGAGTAGAGATTTCCACCTCAGGATGATTTAGTAGCAGCTTAATCAATTCCAGACCCGAATAACCCGCTGCGCCAACTATACCTATTTTTATCATTTACATATTCTTCTAAATTTGGGGCATAATTATACTATATTATGAATAATTATGCAAGAGATATTTTTGTGCCGGGAGGCAATAAAAAACCCGGACAAAGCCGGGTTGAAGAATTAATTATTTGTTGATGAAAATACTATTAAAATCCTCTATTCGCTGCATCTCTTCCATCGTCAATATTTCTATCGCGCCTTTCTTTATAGTCATTGAACATATAAGAAATTCCAATCCCGATACTCCGGCTATTCCGCATCTCGTAATAACTTTTTGTAAAGTAGTTACCCCCAATCGATTCGTTATTTCCTCTTTGGGCGTTAAGAACATCATTAATCATAATATAAACGCGGAGTTTCCGGTCCATAAACATTTTATTAAAGAATAAAGAGAGGTTTTTCATTTCACTTCTTATTGTACGTCTGTTTTCAATTTTGGGCATATAGTATAAAGAAATATTTGCATCAATATCATACCAGAGTTTTAAACCAAGATTTGCATTGAGCGTATATGTTTTATTCGTTAATGTTAAATCCTCAGCAAGATACTGCCCCGATTGTTTGGCATATCTGTAATTAAAAGAAACGTAAAACGAGCTTATAAAATCCGGAAGATGAAACGGCATCATGGGTGAATTGTAGTATGGTAATGTAAGATTAACACCGTATGCTTTTTCGCTATTAAGATTAAGGAAAGTGGAAACGATTGTTGAATCGTTCTCGGTTGCCATTGCAGAAGTAAAACTACCGGTTGTATAATTGTAAAACACGCTAAGGTATTGCGAAAGATTAATTGCATACGAATTGAGGTATGTCGGTTTTAATTTAGGATTACCGGCAAAAAATGTATTCGGTCCCGTGTACTGTCTGAATGGATTGATATAAAATATTTGCGGATATGTAACCCTTCGGAATGCATTAAACGAAAGCTGGAATAAATCACTTATCTTGTAACTCAGATTAAGATTGGGGAAGAAACTTAAAAAGTTTTCGGAGAATTCGATATTCTGTGTTACCTGATTTCCTTTTGTATTCAGGTACTCGCTTCTCAGTCCCAGTTTAACATCAAAGTCGCCAAGTTTATGTGCATACGATGCATAGAGAGCATTGATTAACTCGTTATAACGGAATTCGTTGCTCAGGTTAAGACTATCTTTCCATGCAGAGAATTGATACATATAATCCTCAACAGAGTAATCATTGGTTCTGGTTCTGTATGTAAGATTGTATCCGGCTTCCAGTCTGTTGAGGTTAATTGGAAGGACATAATCGGCTTTAAGGATTAATGTTTTTGCATTAACGTCCGTATTACTTTTCTGAAGCTGGGGAGTATTAATTCTGTTGCTGTATTTAAGATTCATATCTCCGTTTGTAGGGTTACCAAAAAGTGTAAGCATGGCATCAAATGTAAGTTCGTTTCCTTTGGTCGCGAATTTCTTCTTATAGAACCCATATAAAGAAAGACTGTTATTAACACCTTCGTTATTTCCTATCCTGTTGTAGCTGTATTGAAAAATATTGCTCTGATTATTAACAAGCGAGTTGCCATCGTTCTTGGAATTATATTTATAACCATTATAAGTTGTGAAAAACGTTATTGAATTATTTTCATCAAAATCATAATCGAAACCGAACTTGAAGTAGCCGGAATAGAAAGTGTTTTTGCCATCACCTATTGTTTTCTGATAATACATATTAGGACTTGTATACACATACCGTTCAGATTCATTGTAATTATTCATTGCGAAGTAACTTCCATAAGCCTGGCCAAAGAAATTGAATTTATCCACTTTATAATTGAGGTAGGCGCCGCCAAAGCTGTTTTTATTTGATGATGAACTTAAACTTATCATTCCGCTTGTATTACTGAAGGTTTCTCTTTTTGTAATAAGGTTAAGGATATAAGTT
>JAGXSM010000097.1 GCA_018333725.1 Melioribacter sp.
GTCGATTTCGCCCCACTTACTAAAATCCGGTAAAGTTTCTTTAGGAATTGAAACGCCACCACCGATCATACCTCCTTTTTGAATTTGCTGATTGAGGTTTTTCGCAAATGATTTAACGTCTTCAATAGAAATTCTTCCACCGGGACCGCTGCCTCTAACATTCGAAATTTCAATTCCAATTTCTCTTGCAAATCTTCTAACAGATGGAGCCGCCGGAACAACAACTTTAGAAATATCTTTTGGAACAGAGATTGTCTGCGGCATGTGAGTGTGTTCTTTTGGGAGAATCGGTTTCAAGTTATCAGTTATCGGTTGACTGGTTTTATCATGAGTTGTATCAATAATTTTGGCGGAGGATTTTTCATCCGTCGATTTGGATTCATTCCCAAATCTTAATTCTGAACTTTTAATTGTAAATGCTACCGATCCTACCGGTACTTTATCTCCATCCTTAACTTTTACTTCTTTTACTATTCCGCCAACTTCCGTGGGTATTTCAACTGTTGCTTTGTCAGTTTCAATTTCCAGAACAATCTGATCCGGTGCAATCTTATCGCCAGACTTAACCAACACTTTTGTTATTTGTGCTGAAGAAATATTTTCTCCAAGCGGAGGAATTTTAAATTCGTAGCTCGAAACCGATTGGTTGTTAGTTTTTTGGTTATCGGTTTTCGGTGGCTGGCTAGCTGGTAATTGTGGTTCTGAATCTTTTTGTTTTGATTTCACTTCAATAACATCCTTCGAATTATTATCACCAGATAACTGATCATTGACAACCGGTAACTGCTCACTAACTTCTACCGAAATAAGTGCCTCACCAACGTTCGCTTTAGTCCCTTCTTTAACAAAAACTTCTTTAACCTTTCCGGCAAACTCTGATGGAACTTCAACTGTAGCTTTATCGGTTTCAATTTCTACAACAACCTGGTCTTTATCGATTGTATCACCGGGTTTAACCAATACTTTAATAACATCTGCATTATTAATTCCATCACCTAAAAATGGTAATCTAAAATCAACTGTCATTTTTTTCCCATTCAATTATTTTATTAGAACGGAACGCAGATTATTATGATCTCTTATGATAGATAATGATCTTATTTAATCATAATCATCATAAAGATCAGCGTTCTATTTAAGCTTTAGCCGGATTTGGTTTATCCGGATTAATTCCTAATTCCTTCTGTGCTTTTTTAACCGTTTCCGGTTTAATTTTTCCTTCTTTAGCTAACGAGTGCAACGAAGCATAAACAATATGCTTAGCATCTACTTCAAAGAAATCTCTAAGAGAAGAACGCCCTTCGCTTCTTCCATATCCATAAGTACCTAATGAATGAAGAGGTCCTGGGAGCCAATTAGAAATAGCATCGCTTGATAACTGAACATAATCTGATGCAGCAATAAAGACGCCGTTCTCACCCTTAGTAATATTAGCAATGTAAGGTAATTTGGCTTCCTTATCCGCGTGCATCATATTCCATCTTTCGGTTTCCTGAGCATCCAGATGAAGGTTCTTATAACTTGTTACACTCCAGATATCGGCTGCAATATGGTAATCGTTCTCTAATTTTTCTGCCGCTTTACTAACTTCGTTTAATATTGTTCCGCTGCCAAGAAGATGAACCTTTCCTTTAGCATTCTTTAACTCGCTCTTCTTAAATTTATACATTCCTTTTAGAATTCCATCTTTAACATTACCCGGCATCTCGGGCTGAGGATAATTTTCATTCATCACAGTTATATAGTAGAATATATTTTCCTGTTTTTCATACATGCGATAAATACCATCGCGGATAATTACTGCAAGTTCGTATGCAAATGCCGGATCGTAAACCATAAGATTAGGTATTGTATATGAAAGGAGAAGACTATTTCCATCCTGGTGCTGCAGTCCTTCTCCGGCAAGTGTTGTTCTACCGGCAGTAGCACCGAGTAGAAATCCTTTACAACGCATATCACCCGCAGCCCATGCAAGATCTCCAATTCTCTGGAAACCAAACATCGAATAGAAAATGAAAAATGGAATTGTGTTTATTCCATGCGTTGCATAAGCAGTACCGGCTGCAATGAATGATGACATTGAACCGGCTTCTGTAATTCCCTCTTCCAGAATTTGTCCGTTCTTTGCTTCTTTATAATAGAGTAAACTATCTTTATCAACAGGTTCGTAAAGCTGACCGGCATGAGAATAAATTCCAATCTGGCGGAATAATGCTTCCATACCAAATGTTCGTGCTTCATCCGGAACAATCGGTACAACAAGATGACCGAGTTCTTTATCGCGTAATAGCTTAGAAAGAATCCGTACAAATACCATTGTTGTAGAAACTTCACGTCCTTCAGTACCTTTGTAAAATTCTTCGAACACTTCTTCTGATGGAGTTTTAACGGGTGATGCCTTAACTACTCTTTTAGGAACATAACCACCAAGCTGTTTTCTCCTCTCTTTTAAGTAGATTATTTCCGGACTGTCTTCTGACGGGCGGTAGAAAGGAGCTTTAACCACTTCATCATCACTAATTGGAATTCCAAATCGTGTTCTGAATTCTTTTAATTCATCTTCATTCAATTTTTTCTGCTGGTGAGTAATGTTTTTTCCTTCACCGGCTTCACCAAGTCCATAACCTTTAACTGTCTTAGCAAGAATAACAGTAGGCGCATCCTTGTGTTCAAATGCAGCTTTGAAAGCAGCATAAACTTTTTCAGGATCGTGTCCGCCGCGTTTCATTTTTTCAAGAGTTTCATCCGAATATTTTTCAACAAGTTTAGCTACCTCCGGATCTTTTCCGAAGAAGTGATCACGTATAAATTTTCCGCCACGTACTATATAATTTTGAGACTCACCATCAATCATTTCATTCATTCGTTTTACTAGTAAACCATTTTTATCCTGATCAAGAAGAGGATCCCAATCACTTCCCCAGATTACTTTAATAACATTCCATCCCGCACCGCGGAAGTTAGCTTCAAGTTCCTGAATAATTTTTGCATTACCCCTTACTGGTCCATCAAGACGTTGTAAATTACAGTTAATAACAAAAATAAGGTTATCCAGTTTTTCACGTGCGGCAAGAGAAATAGCGCCAAGTGTTTCTGGTTCGTCGGTTTCACCATCGCCAAGAAATGCCCATACTTTCTGATCTGTATGCTGCTTCAATCCTCTGTCTTCTAAGTAACGCGCAAACCGCGCCTGATATATTGCCTGAATTGGTCCAAGTCCCATTGATACCGTCGGGAATTCCCAGAAGTCCGGCATTAACCATGGATGCGGATAAGAAGATAAACCTCCGCCGGGTTTTAATTCCCTTCTAAAATTTTCTAACAACTCTTTAGAAATTCTGCCTTCAAGAAACGCTCTTGCATAAATTCCCGGTGCTGCATGTCCCTGGAAATAAATTATGTCGCCGGGGTGATTTCCATCCTTACCTCTAAAGAAATGATTAAATCCAACTTCATACAAAGTTGCAGCAGAAGCGTAAGTTGAAATATGTCCGCCGATTCCTGATTCTTCCTTATTAGCACGGACAACCATAGCCATAGCATTCCAGCGTATTAAGCTTTTAATGCGGCGTTCAATTTCTCTACCACCGGGGAATGGCGGTTGTAAATCTTTTGGAATTGTATTGATATATGGAGTATTAGCTGTAAAAGGAATTTCCACACCCGCTTCGTGAGCATAAACACTCAAATTATGGAGCAATTCTTTAACCTTTTCCGGTCCACCTGATTGAAGTATATATTCAAGTGATTCGAGCCATTCTCTTAATTCCTGATCATCAACAAGAGACTGACTGTTTTTGCTGGTATCGTTCATTTATAAGCCCTTTGTGTTCTTTATCTTTACAAAATTTTATAAAATATAAAAAGCAGACGCAAATTTAAGAATTATATTAAAGTATTTCTATCTATTAAAGATAACGAGGTCTTTGTAAGGTAAGTTCATTTATCATGCGGACTAAGATTACCAATCCTCTGTAATGAAGAAAGATTAGTTATTAGTTTCATATTGAATGGGCTGCTTCTTTTCCTCAACATTTATTGCTCTGTTTTTCTTAATTGTCTTCATGCCAAATAAAATTCTGGTAATGTTGAATCGCTTGATTAATAATTCATAAATAGCAAAGCTTCCTCCGAATGTAAGAACTATCAGAAGAAAAAATTTGGGCATAATTCCCCAATTCCATTGTATTACATAATAACCAAATGTAATCATAACCGTTTGATGCAGTATGTATAGCGGATAAACCGATTCATTTGCATATGTAAGCACTTTACTTGATCTGTTTAACAATACTTTGCCGTAACCTAAAAATGTATAAAGCCAGCACAGAACAAGAATCCATTTTAAAACCCTGTATATGAAACCAAATTCCGGTGTGCGGTCGTTAAAAATTTCCAATGTCGGTCCCCAAACAAAGAGTATAAGAAATAACGAGGGTATTAATGCCAGCATTAAAGATTGTTTTCGTTTAGCAACTATAACATCTGTAGAACCGCTAATTGCAGAAATAAAAAATCCGGAGACAAATAATGTGAATGAGATGCTATGATTATACCAATCGTTAAAAAAACCATGAGTCGTAGGAAAGCGATCTGCAAGTGCTATACTAAAAAGAAGAAGAGGAATAAAAATCAGGTAAATTGAATTAGGATGATTCTTAATAAAAGCACTTAATTTGTTTCTAAGACCAATAGATTTTTCATTCCTGAGGAAAAGAAAAAGAGGTAGTGCAAAAAGAGAATAACTAAACACATAAAGTACATACCACAGATGATGCCAGCTTAAACTTCCGCCGAGTGGATAAGGAACAAAATTGAAAACGGTTTTCCAGAATTCCCAGTAATTAGCAAACTGAACTCCATTTGAAATTCTTTCGAAATAAATTTGAGGGGGAACAATAACAAGCATTCCAAAGATAAGTGGAATGATTAACCGTTTGGTTCTTTCAAGAAGAAAATTTCCACCGGTTCTTTTTCCTAGGGAATAGTAAACAACTATTCCTGAGATAAAAAATAATAGAGGCAAGCGCCATTGACTTAAAAATGCCATCCATGTTTCGAACCACTCTGCAGTTGGATTATTTTTAATATGAAATTCCCACGGGACGAAAATCATTCCAACATGGTAAAATATAAGAAGGTAAAAAGCGGTTACCCGCAACCAGTCAATGTCATATCGTCTTTCTTTAGTTTGCATTGTAAATCCAAATCTCTGCTAATTTTGACGTTGAAAATTAATGATGGTTATATATCCAATAATTTATTCGCGCTTCATAAAAAGAGAATTATTTGATTTGAGAAACAATGAACACGTTCAGTAAATTCAACCTAGTACAATGTTGGTTATATTGTCATACTAAAAGTAGTGAAAAACTACAGATGAGCTGAAGTTTTAAAAAGAATTTACATTCGCAGTAATGAATAGGTTATACAACAATTTTACTACCCACAAAGATTGATTACCATCTTTTCCATTTCCAGAAGACAAAAAAGCTGGCAACAGATATAAGTGCTAATGACATGATCAATATAAATGCTTGCGGATGACTTTGAAAAGGTATTTTAACATTCATCGAAAATGCGCTTACGACAAAAGTCGGAACCATAATCATAATTGTAATTATGTTAAGAGTTTTCATCAGCACATTAAGATTATTACTTATTATTGATCCTTTGGCATCCATTAAACTGGCAAGAATATTGGAATAAATTTCTGCCTGACGGTAACACTGATTATTTTCGATTATCAGGTCATCGAGAAGTTCAACCTCTTCAATAGTAAAATTTAATTTGGCGGAATTAAGTTTAAGCTTCTCAAGCAGAACGTTGTTGGAATTAATTGCGTTCTGATAAAATACAAGACTCTTACCAAGTGTAAATTGATTGAGTAGATATTTATTCTCCATTGCGGTGCTTATCTTTCTCTCAATTTCATCCGAAATAAGATTAATAACCTTCAAGTGTTCCAAGAAATGGAACGTTAAACTGTAAATTAATTTCAACAATACATTGTTTAACGCACCCACTTTTGCAAATTGTTTAACCGGGAAAAACGGGATCTCTTCGCTGGTAACAATTACAAGTTTGTCCTTAAATAAGAAAGCACCGATTGAATTAACTTTAAAAAGCAATGATTGTTCTTTGGCGGAATAATTTTTAGGACTCTTAAAAATCAGCGCGACGTGTTCCGGTTCGTATTCCAAACGCGAAAGTTCATCGGGATCTAATGAAGAATTTAGAGTATGCTCATCTACTCTGAATTCATCAACTAAAAATTTCTTCTCCTTTTCATCAGGATTTATATAAATAAAAATGTTTCCGTCGCCGTTTTCTACCGGAATAATTTTATTATCAAGAACTTTATAGACTTTCAGCATGATAAACCTCGCTGAATACAAGTATGAGAAAATAGTATGTTAAAAGGAGTTAAAACTTACTGCGTTAAATTAAGTATGCTGCTCTAAATTATCCATTAAGATTTTTAAATACGTAAAATTTTATTACAGGATTTGTCCGCTTGCCCAATTCTTAATTATGTTCTTTTGAGTAATATCAAGTTTGGATGCCGGATGCATCAATGTATATATGCCCATTGGCATTTTATCATCGCGGACTTCCTCCCAAATTTCCTTTTTCGATTCTTCCTTTTTACGGCTGGAATATTTTTCCCAATCGGAAAAATTTAAGTGTTTTCTGCCCTGCTCTACATCATTAGCAACAAACCAGGATACCGGCGCAACATAACTGTACCAGGGCCATTTTGTTTCGTTGGAGTGACAATCATAACATGATTTTTTTAATATTTCCTTTACCTGTGGAGGAGCCTGAAGATCACCGACAACCGGCGGATTTATCCGTTCAATTTCTATAAATTGTATTCCGATTAATGCAAAAAATATCAATATGATAAAGACCTTGAATAATCTGCCCATTTGTTCTCCGGTTAATAAAATAATTCTGTCGCTAATTTCAATTTATCTTTTTCACTAGCACTTTATCAACCCTTTTACCATCCATATCAACAACTTTGAACAAAAAGTGCTCCAGCTCAAAACTATCTCCGGTATTCGGAATTTTATTCAAATGATACATAATCAATCCGCCCAGTGTATTGTATTTGTTCTTATCCTGCAGGTTGATTTTCAATAACTCCTCAAGCTCGTCAACCAGAAAGGATCCTTCTATAAGCATCGAGCCGTCGTTTTCATAAAAGATCTCTTCTTCATTATGTTCAAAAATTTCCGGAAGATCTCCAAATATATTCTCTACCAGATCGTGAAGCGTTATTAAACCCTGGACTGCGCCGTATTCATCGATGACTATTGCTATATAATTCTTCGTTTGCCTGAATTTTTCCAGAATCTTTAATGAGTTCGAAAAGTCAGTAACAATAACCGGTTGAATCATTATCGAACGAAGGTCAACTTCATCATTAGAGAAATAATTTTCCAGAAAGTCTCTGATGCTAATAACACCAAGCAGTTTATCCAGAGACCCATCACAGACAGGGTATTTCGAAAATTTATACTTCATAATAATTTCTTTAATTTTTTCTGAGGAATCGTTTACATCAATCCAGACAACATCCTTCCGCACAGTCATTATTGAATCCGCCTTCCTATCTCCGAATCGGAAAATACTCTGAATCATTTCCGCTTCCTTAGTTTCAAGAGTTCCATGTTTCGACCCTTGCTCTAAAAGAATTTTCAGTTCCCCTTCCGTGATAGGTGGTTGTGTTTTATGCTTAATACGAAAAGTTTTTAGAAATAGTTTTGTTGAAAAAGTAAGGAGCGATATTACAGGTGAAACTACTGTGGATAATAGTTTCATCATAGGTGCTACAATAACTGCGATAGTCTCCGGATTGTTAAAAGCAATAGTTTTGGGTACGAGTTCTCCAATAACCAAGGAGAGATATGTAATAATTGCAACAACAAAAATAATGGAAATTTCTTCAGCAGCTTCCTTAAAAAGAGCGATTTTTTGTACTATTGGTGTTATATCCGCGGCAATAGCTATTCCCCCGTAAGCTCCTGCAACAATCCCAATTAAAGTAATTCCCACCTGTACTGTTGAAAGGAATTTTTCCGGTTCCGTTATAAGTAATAAAGCTATTTTAGCGCCTCTTTTTCCTTTTTTTGCAAAGTCTTCAAGTCTCGCTTTTTTTGATGAGACAATGGCAATTTCCGACATGGCAAAAAATCCGTTTAGCAGAACTAAAATCAGAATTATGAATACTTCTATCATATTAATCACAAATTAGTAATATTATTTAGACTCACACAGAATTTAATCAAGAAATGCATTATATGCTCGGGTGAATCGAATCTGTTTTTTACCTCAAGCTTTAAAATTTCTTTGGATTGTACAAACTTAATTTCGTTTGAATAGTTACTATTAATAAAATCAAGCAGAGCTGAAAATTTGTTCTTATAAAATTCTTCACTATCTCCTTTGGGCAGAACAATTGTAACTTTTTCTTTTTGAATAACTATTCTTTCGAACAATGCATATGATGCATGAAGCCGTAAAATTGCAGATGAAATTAACCGCTCAACTATTACAGGAGGTTTACCGAAGCGATCCCGGAGCTCATCAATTATTTCATTCACCTCCTCGGTTTTGATCATAGAAAATAAAGCTGTGTAGAAACTCAATCTGTCGGATTGATCCGGCATATAACTTTTCGGAATTCCGATTTCAAAGTAAGCATCAATTGTCGGTTCGGATCGTTCAGTTACTTTGGGAAGATCCTTAAATACATCCTTAAATTCATCTTGCTTCAACTCATCTACTGCTTCGTCAAGAAGTTTCATATACAGTTCAAATCCAACAGAATCAATAAATCCGCTCTGCTCAGTACCCA
>JAGXSM010000098.1 GCA_018333725.1 Melioribacter sp.
AAAAAAATATTCACATATATAAAACCGGATTATCCGGTAGGCATCAATTTCATAATTCAGCCCTTGCTGTTAAGGTCTTATACGAACTATTAAACATTTCAGATATATCCATTATCAACAAGGGATTGATGAATGTTGTAGCTAATACAGGAATTCAGGGCAGATACGAAATTATTAACGATAGACCACGGGTTATATTCGATGCAGCACACAATCCAGAAGGTATTGCTTCCTTTATTAGTGAGTTTTCTAAAGAGTATATTAAATACCCTAACCGGGTTCTCATTTTTGGTGCAATGAAGGATAAGGATATCGTAACCATGCTTAAAAAGCTCAAGCCATATTTCAATACTTTTTATGCAGTTCAGCCCGGGTTTGATAGGGCAGTAACAGTTGAAGAATTGGTCGAAATTGGGAAGGGGAATGGTATCCAATTGTTACAGTTGAAAGATTATAATCGGGTAATAGAGAACTTTGTTAAGGGGGAAACCGGGGATTGCCTGGTAGTGCTTGGCTCAATTTATTTACTGGGGGAAATAAAATCAAAAATGATTAAAAAAAAACTTGACAAATAGATAACGGAAAACTAACTTTGGCATGTGCCTCAATGTCTTCTGCATTAATTAATTAATCATAAAACCAAAAAATCAATTGTTTCCCCAAAAATTGTTTAACCGAATAAAAATCACGATCAAATAACAACTCTCAGGAATTATTTATGCCGATGGATATTTCAGAACTGCAATCAAAAAAAATTGTTGATCTCTACAAGATTGCAAAGGATTTCGGGTTAGCTGGATACAGCGACCTTCGTAAACAGGAACTAATTTTCAAAATTCTAGAAGCCCAATCACAAAAGGACGGTTTAACCTTCTCTAAAGGTGTGTTGGAAGTGTTACAGGATGGATACGGTTTTCTCCGTTCTGCTGATTATAATTACCTTCCTTCGCCGGACGATATCTACGTTTCGCCTTCTCAAATAAAACGTTTCAGTTTGCGAACGGGGGATTTTGTAAGCGGGCAGGTGCGTCCTCCTAAAGAAGGGGAGCGGTTCTTTGCTTTACTAAGAGTTGAAGCTGTAAATGGAAAAGACCCCGAAGCAATCCGCGAAAGAACTTTATTCGATAACCTTACTCCAATTTATCCTACCAAGCGCTTAAAACTGGAATCGGCTCCCGGCGAGTATTCAATGAGAATTATGGATCTCCTTTCGCCTATCGGTAAAGGTCAAAGAGGATTGATTGTTTCTCCGCCAAAAGCCGGGAAAACAATTCTCCTTCAGAAAATTGCAAATTCGATTACAAGAAATCATCCCGAAGTTAAAATTATAATGTTGTTAATTGATGAACGTCCAGAAGAAGTTACAGATATGCAGCGCTCAGTTCAGGCAGAAGTAATAAGCTCAACATTCGATGAACCTGCTGACCGGCACGTTCAGGTTGCAAATATGGTTAGCGAAAAAGCTAAACGAATGGTTGAAGCTGGTGATGACGTTGTTATTCTGCTCGATTCAATTACACGACTTGCACGCGCACATAATACGGTTATTCCTCACAGCGGTAGAATTCTTTCTGGTGGTGTTGATGCAAATGCGCTTCATAAACCAAAAAGATTTTTCGGCTCCGCCCGTAATACAGAAGATGGCGGCAGCTTAACAATTATTGCTACTGCATTGATCGATACAGGAAGCAGAATGGACGAAGTTATTTTTGAAGAGTTCAAAGGTACCGGTAATATGGAACTTGTTCTTGATAGAAATCTTGCCGATAAGAGAATCTTTCCGGCTATTGATCTTAATAAGTCCGGAACCAGAAAAGAAGAACTCCTTCTTAAAGAAGATGAGTTGAATAAAATCTGGATTCTTAGAAAACTTCTTGCAGATTTTGATCCGACTGAAGCAATGGAATTTATTTTAGATAAAATGAGAGGAACCAAGAACAATAAAGAATTCCTATTAAGTATGAATAGTTAGTGATTATGACTCTATTCCGCTCATTAATAAATATCCGGATTACATTACTTTTAGTTTTTGTGTGTACATGGATAATTGCACAACCGTCAGCCAATCGTGAAAGAAATTCAAGAGGGAATTTATTTGAAATAAATATTCTTCCTGTAAATTATTCGTCGGATTGCTATTTATCTTTCAGTATTCCTTACAACCGTCTGATATTTGTAAAAAGCGGTGATACATTCAGTGCGGGTGTTCAGCTTTTTTTTGATGTAAAACTCAACAATAAAATTGATCAGCGGAAATCATTTGCCAAAAAGGTTCTTGCCGGTTCTTACGAGGAATCGCAATCAAAAGAAAAGTTGCTGGAAGGGTTCGTTAATTTCCGTTTGGCTGCAAATGAATATGTTGTTTACCCATCTTTGAGAATTGATAACACAAACCAGGTAATAAATCTTGATTCTGTTGTTATCAGTATCCCTAAATTGATTACGAATGAAATTTGTCAGCCGGTTATTGTTCAACAATTAAAAGGGAACTGTGCGGGTAAAGGTATAGCCCGGTTAGTGAATAGAAATAATCGGGTACCGTTTGCACCGGATAATTTCAGCTTATTGATCCCCATACTTAATGTTGTAGAATCTGAAGTGGAAGTTAAAATTGAGCAGCAAAACCAGACCTTATTTAGTCAAACACTTTCTGTGCAATCATCAGCTCAACTTAAAATTACAGATTGTGTTGACCAGCTTATTTTAGCAGAAGATTTGCAAGATGGAAAATCGAAATATGTTCTTGTAGAAAATTTTAATAGAAAGTTATCTGAAGGTCCTGCAACATTTACTATTAAATACGGTACCATTGAAAGCAAATTTGTACTTAATATTGAATGGATTGATAAGCCGGTAACACTTTCCAACATGAATTTATCAATTGAATTACTCGAAATAATTTATAATAGATCGGAGTTACTGGAATTATATAAGACCGGTAATCAACAGAAATATAATGCACTGGTCGATTTCTGGAATAGGAAAAACCCGGATCGAGATTTTCAGTTTAATGAGTTGATGTATGAGTTCTACAGACGTGCCGATTACGCGATGATTAACTTCGGTAATCTTGCTAATCAGATTGGCGCTAAAACAGACCGCGGAAAGATATATATTCAGTTTGGGGAGCCGGATGAGATTAAGCGGGAGTACACAGCAACTAATGCTGTTATTGAAATCTGGAATTATAAAGATTTACAAAAAGAATTTATTTTTACTGATAGAACCGGGTTGGGTAATTACACATTGAGTAAATAAATGGTACGTCTTGTTTTTACATGCGGAGATATAAATGGAATTGGTCCGGAAATTTGTTTAAAAACTTTTAATAAAATTTACAATCCCCGTAAAAGACAGATTATTTTTCTTTGCCCGGCAAATGTTTTTCTTAAGACAGCTCAAATTGTAAAGCCTGAATTTCAATATCAGGTAATTACTAAATCCTCATTTGAAATCATTAACAAATCAAAAGTTACAGTTATTGATAGCGGGTATGCGAAGCAAACCGTTGGTAAAGCTACTAAAACCTCAGGCAGAATTTCTTATAATAAAATTATTGATTCTGTAAAACTCATTCAGTCTGGTTTTGCTGACGTACTAATCACAGCACCGATTTCGAAACAAGCATTTCATTTATCCGGAATTAATTTCCCGGGTCATACAGAATTACTGGCTTCGCTTTCACATACCAAAAAATATATGATGCTTTTTGTATCGAAAAAAATGAAATGCGGACTTACTACAATTCATTTATCAATTAAAAATGTTCACAGGTTGATTACAAAAAAAAGGATTTCTGATTCGATAATTACATT
This sequence comes from Melioribacter sp., assembly GCA_018333725.1. Taxonomy (GTDB): domain Bacteria; phylum Bacteroidota; class Ignavibacteria; order Ignavibacteriales; family Melioribacteraceae; genus DSXH01. The sequence continues at coordinate 3,816 of JAGXSM010000098.1, forward strand.
AAATAATTCTCTTAAAAATGATTTTGGAATTTCTGAACCACAAATTGCAATTCTTGGTTTGAATCCGCATGCCGGTGAAGATGGAAATATCGGAAAGGAAGAGAATGAAATTATTTCCCCCGTTATAAAATCCAATAATGATAAAAATGTATTTGGGCCCTTTGTACCCGATGCATTTTTCGGTAATCACCTTTATAGTAAATTTGATGCAGTCCTTGGTATGTATCACGACCAGATTCTAATCCCCTTCAAGATGCTCAATTTTAATACAGGTGTTAATTATACTGCCGGACTTCCATTTGTAAGAACATCACCGGATCATGGAACTGCTTTCGATATTGCCGGTAAAGGAATTGCAAGTGAAGAAAGTATGATCCAATCGGCATCCTTGGCAGAAAAAATATTCATGAATAGAAAAAAATCCTGATGGCTTCAAAAAATTATTCTCATATTACACTTATCTATTCTTATATAATGCGTTCAATCGATTACTCAAAGTGGGCATCCTATATTTATTCAATTAGTAAAATGTTACGTAGGAAAAACCTATTTACACTGGAACTTGCATGCGGTAACGGAATTATTGCCGGTAAATTATCCGAAAAGTACGGCTACTATTGCATGAGCGATTTGTCAATTCATATGCTCAACCAATCAGGAGATAATCTTGATAAGGTCTGTTGTAATATGACTGAGTTACCATTCAAACAAAAATTCGATTTTGTGTTCTCCACTTTTGATAGCGTTAATTATTTGATGAGCAAGCAGAAAATCCTGACTATGCTTAATCAGGTTGACCTGTGTCTTAAGCAGGATGGAATTTTTACTTTCGATGTTAGTCTTGAGAATAACAGTAAGTTATATCAAAGGTATCTTAACAGGAAAGGGAGTGTAAACGGTATTAAGTTTATTCAAAAAAGTTATTATGATGAAATAAAAAGAATCCATAATAATTACTTCGAAATTACTCTTGCTAATGGGCAAAAGGTTGAAGAAATTCATAGGCAGAAAATCTATCCTTTTGAAGACTATTTTAATGTTATTGATAAATCGAATTTTTATGTTTACAAGTGTAAAGATACTTTTACTGTTATAGACGCTACTCCGGAAAGTGAAAGGGCACAATTCATTCTAAAGAAAAAAAGGGTCCAATGCTGATATTTAACCATGTTGATTTTAATTACCCTAACCAACCTGTCTTTCAGGATCTGAATCTGCAGATCGATCAGGGTGATTTTATTTTTCTAATTGGTAAAAGCGGAATTGGCAAAACGTCTTTATTGCAAATGATCTATATGGATCTATTCCCGCAATCAGGGTATGTTCAGGTAGGCGACTATTCATCAGAAACAATTAATCATAAAGACCTTCCTTACCTTCGCAGAAAAATTGGAATTGTTTTCCAGGATTTTCAGCTTCTACCTGATAGAAATGTTTATGATAACCTTTCGTTTGTATTGAATGCAACAGGTTCTTCAAAAAAATTAAATAAGAAGAAGATAATCAATGCACTATCCGAAGTGGGATTGACTCACAAACAGAATAATATGCCTCACGAATTATCAGGGGGCGAAAAACAACGTGTTGCAATTGCAAGAGCAATTATTAATGAACCGTTCCTTGTTTTAGCCGATGAGCCGACAGGAAATCTGGACCCTGACACAGCTGATGAAATATTGGAGATACTTAAGAAAATTAATTTGAGAGGAACATCAATTATTTTTGCAACTCATAATTACGATCTGGTTAGAAAACATAACGCTAAAATAATACGGCTTGAAAACGGTAAGGCAGTTAAGGTATTGCTTAAGAAAAAAGATACCGATTAATTTCTATTTCAGTTGCTTTAGTATCTCGTCCGTAACCATTTCAATATTAAGTGAACCGTCTATTTCAATAATCTCAGCTTTATCCTTGTAAAAATCGAATACAGGCGCTGTTGTTTCGTGGTAGACTTTTAATCGCCTTCTTATAACGCTTTCATCATCGTCAGCACGTTTTGCATAACTGTTGGATGAATTACAAACTGGACAGGAAAAATTCTCTTTTACTTCGGACTTATTTAAAATATTTCCACATTTACTACATACTAACCGGTTGGTTAAGCGGTCTATAATAATTTCGTCATCAGCATCTAATTTTATTAAAAAGTGTTTCTCCTTTTTAATTGTTTTAAAAATCTCTTCTAGAATTTTGGCTTGATTAATTGTTCGTGGATATCCATCGAGGATAAAACCGCTGCTGCATCTTGGATTTGATAATGTTTCTTTTACAATTCCACCCATAATATCATCTGGAACTAACTCGCCTCTATCAACAATTTCTTTAGCTTTTTTACCAAGTTCAGTCTGGTTTTTTATTGCTTCTCTTAAAATATCTCCGGTCGAGATATGGGGGATGTTTAATTTAGCTGCTAATATTTTTGCTTGTGTTCCTTTACCGACCCCGGGTGAGCCAAAAATTATTATCTGCATATTATTTAAAGATTTGGTTAGATGTTTAGAATTATTTACAGAACAAAGTTAATTAGAAATGGATTTATAGCCAAACTGAAATTTGTAATTAATTGTTAGAAGCACGCTTTTTTATAAAATAATTTTCCAATAAAGATTTTGCTTCATCGGCATAAATACCCGAAAAGAGATTCGGTTTATGATTGTATTTATTACTTTCAATAATATTAAATAAAGACCCGCACGCACCAAATTTCGGTTCGAATGTTCCGAAATAAATATTTCTTATTCTCGATAATAATATTGCGCCGGTGCACATAACACATGGTTCAACTGTTACGTATAGATCGCACTCATCCAGGAATTTGGATTGGAGATTATTTGATGCAGCGGTAATTGCAATCATTTCTGCATGCGCAGTAGGGTCTTTCAATCGTTCCGTTTGATTATATCCGCGTCCAATAATTTTATTCTGATGAACTACAACGGCACCAACAGGAACCTCATCGTACTCTAATGCTTTTTCTGCTTCCTGAAGGGAAGCATACATAAATTTAT
>JAGXSM010000099.1 GCA_018333725.1 Melioribacter sp.
TTTATACAGAAGAATTGTCTAGTCGTTCAGAAGCTATGAAAAGAGAGAAATGGTTAAAATCCGGAGTTGGTCGTGAGTGGGCTAAAAAAAATATTAAGGAGTGGAGTCCGCCGAAGGCGGAGTAGCTCGTCGGGCTCATAACCCGAAGGTTCTAGGTTCAAGTCCTAGCCCCGCTACTAAAAGAGAAAATCCTCACACATTTGTGTGGGGATTTTTTATTTAGGGAGAAGATGAAATATTTTGTTTATCTCCTGCTCAGCCAGGAGGGTTATCATTACATCGGCCACACCCCTGATTTAGATCGCAGACTTTCCGAACATAATTCCCACACAAATCATTCGACAAAACACGGTAATAACTGGAAAATAATTTATACAGAAGAATTGTCTAGTCGTTCAGAAGCTATGAAAAGAGAGAAATGGTTAAAATCCGGAGTTGGTCGTGAGTGGGCTAAAAAAAATATTAAGGAGTGGAGTCCGCCGAAGGCGGAGTAGCTCGTCGGGCTCATAACCCGAAGGTTACAGGTTCAAGTCCTGTCCCCGCTACTAAAAGAGAAAATCCTCACACATTTGTGTGGGGATTTTTAGTTTTAAATAGTGAATAGAATCGGTTTTGTTTTGAAGCTGAGCGAATCGAAATCCCGCTCCGCGGGAACCTGTCCCCGCTACTAATCCGAACAACCATATGTGAAAAGGCGGGATTGTTTTGTTTTAAAGACTTTTAGTGAGATTTGATTTACCAACTGTGTAAGGAGTTGGTGTAATGCTGTTTAGTGAGATCCTGACTCATCTTCAAAAACAAATAATCCTAAATGGGAATGTTTTCTTTTATTGAAATTCATTTGGAAAGTGAGAGCCCTCACATTTGTGAAATGGGTTGTTTTATTTCATTTATTTCAATCAATTCTGAATGTAAATTGGAATAAAAAAAATACTCGATGGAAATCTGGATTATAATATTAGCTCTGATTCTCTTTCTTGTTGTATTCAGCAAAAAAGCATTAAAAATATTTAGAGAATTCAAATCCGATTGATATTACAGATCAAAAACCAACCTTAGCACTACCTGCATAAACAGTTAGGCACAAAAAAATCTACAAAGCAACTTTATAAGAAACGATAGCGTCATATTGTGTAGAAAAAAAAATCTTGTGCTGATTAAATAAATAAAACAAAATCGTTGGGGGAACAATGAAAGCATCAAAGTTAATCTCGATTATTCTTATTTCAGTTCTTCTCTTGTCATCTACAGCAATTGCAAAAGACGAATTAGACCCGGCTGTAAAGGCAAAGTATAAAACCATCGAAGCTAATTTACTGATAGGTTTAAAATCTGATAATGAAGGTTTGCGAACAAGCTGTGCTTATTATTTAGGCGAGTACAAATCTGAAAAAGCTGTTCTGTATCTAATGAAAATTCTAAGAGATGATGAATGCTACGCAGCAAGAATTGTAGCGGCTCTTTCACTTATAAAGATCGGGAATAGACAAGCCGTTTATATGGTTCAGAGGACTTCCCTATTTAATGAGTATGAAGGTGTTAGAAAGATGAGTGAAAAGTTTTATCTGTCGCACTTGATGAAAAAATATTTAGAAGAGCATCCGGAAAAAACTAACGAACTCTCTTATGTAAAGTTCTAAACTCCTTGGTAAATGTTCATAATCCTCGATGCAAAAAAAATGTCCGATTGGCTTCCCAACAATCGGACACTCCTTACGAAATTAATTGTACTGTTAATAATCTAAAGTCAATATTCTCCCTTGCGTAAATCCGAAAAAGTCCTCTTTATTAGCGAGCTTAATACCCTTCATTAAATCATATTGAGTTTTATTTGCAACTTCAAGACAGGTAGGACAAACAGCAATTCTGACACCTTTATTAAGAATCTTATCGACAAGGATCTTAGACGTTTCGAATTTGTTCATTTCAAGACTTTTTGAACTATTCAATACAACATTAACAGCATTAATATCCATGTAGACATAAACGTCATTTTCATCAGCCATTCTTAAAGCCATTGTTAATCCCATTAAAACTTTATGAGGATTTTCTAAACCGCTTGAGATATGAATAAAAACTCCGTCTTTTGGTGGAGGAGGTGGCGGTGGAATATACTGAGTTGTTTCTTCGGCTTTTTTAGTTATTGTTTTGGGTTTTGTACTTTTTGTCTGTGCAATTGAACCAACCATTGCAATCAGAATAAATATTGCCAATAGTTTGTAAATTTTCATAAGCAGACCTCCTTGATTGAAATGTAATAACTAAATTGTTTTTACCCCTGTGTATAAATTTTTGATTCTAAATAAAAACTGAAAATAGATTTCTGAATCTCTGTCTAATATAATTATTTGAGCGACAAGTGTAAACGAAAAGAAATTAAATTGTGATGGGATGTGATATCATAACAAAAATGATTTTCCGGTTTCTGCCGAAGCTACTTTAATATGCGGATAAAGCTCTAATATCTTATGCCCCAGCCAGTCTTTAGAATTAATATCACCATGAACAAGAATAACTTTACGAGGATTTACTGACTTAGCTACTTTAATTAAATCCTCTCTAATTGAATGGGACGGGAAATAGAATCTTTCAACACTACAATTAACCTTTTTAGGTTCACTAAAGACCGTTAATTTTATTTTATCACCCTTTTGAGAATTCATTAAGCGAAAACCCGGAGTTGACTCATCCATATAACCGACTCCAAAAACAGCAAAGTTTTTCTGATGCATCCAGAAATCCAGAAGCTTAAAAGAAGTAGTCCCTTCCAATATCATTCCACTTGATGCAAGAACTATGGACGGATTCTTTTGGAAATATGTTAAATCTTCTATCTCAAAAATATTCTGCTGGGGAATTTCTTTTAGTAGTAGATCTGAACTACTTCGGCGTGTAAGATAGCGGTTACGGTCATAAATATTGGAAATCTCTCTGCCAACTCCACCGGTAAAAATATTTGTTTCGGTTAATTTTCTTTTTATCATTTGTGAGTGAAGAAGTGAAAGTAGTTCCTGGGTTTTTCCGAGAGCAAAAACAGGGATAAGAATTGAACCGCCATCATGAATTACTTTATTTGCTGATTTGATTAAACGTTCAGTTTCGGCTGACCATGTTCCCAGTTTTTTAGAATCGGTAGAACCATAGGTTGATTCGAGGATTAAAACATCAATATTACGTATTCCTTTTAGATCGCATCCAATCATAATAGATTGATCTGAAAAATTTATATCTCCGCTGAAAAATATTTTTTGATTATTATGTTCCAGTAAAATACCTGCTGAACCAAGTATATGACCGGCATCGTGAAAAGAAACATTTATTCCGGAAGAACTTGTGTGTCTCATTCCTTTAATAGAAATAACTTCATTATAATTCACACCTCGGATGCTTCTCACCAACAGATCAATTTCTTCGTGAGTATAAATTTTAAAGTCATTTTCTAATGATGGGTTCTGTGCCAGAATGTTTGCAGCATTATGAAGTGTGGCTTCTGCTATCTCTTTTGTTTGAGTTGTAGAGTAAATAATTACATGAGGAAACTTTTGTACTAAAAATGGAAGTGAACCGATGTGATCCTGATGAGCGTGAGAAATTAAAACAAAATCTAAAGGTAAATCCTCAATCAAACCGAAACCGGGGAGCGAATCTAAACCTGTTTTTCTAGGATGGATCCCGCAATCAAGAAGATTTCCGGTGCCGAAGACGTTCAGGTAAAAACAATTGGCACCGATTTCATCAGCACCGCCAAGCGGTAAAAAATTTATCATTTGTAAAATTCGTAATCATATACGGAAAAGAACGACGGTTTATCATCTGAAGAAAAACGGATGCTTTCTTTAATTAATCCGTTATCGTAATAAGTAAAACGTAATTTGAATTCCGGTTCACCCGTGTGATAAATCTGCTTGTCTTCAATTAAATCCCCGTTGCTGTTGTATTCCATGTATCTGGTTGCATCGGGATATTTAATCTTAGTAACATAACCATCGGAGTTATACTCATAAAAGACCGTTGCACTATCTTTATTGTTAGTTATAGTTTCACTTATAATATTTCCATCGTTGTCGTATTTTAAAAATGATTTATCAACTACTGTGCCATTTTCATTTTGACTTTCAAAACTAACCAGCCGACTTTTATCGTAATACATTTTAATAATTGTAAGAATTTTTCCATTCGGTCTGTAGGTAATTAATTCATCAAGCAGATTGTTTTCATTGTATTTCATTTCCGCTTTACTTTCACCGCGGGATTTTGCCTCGTTAAATTTTCTTAAAACCTCTCTCCCCTTTTCATCATAAATTGATTGACGTCTTACAACCACATAGTCATTCTCGTTATAGGATTCGGTTAATATCAAATGACCCAGAGAATCATATTGGAAAGTCTGGCGGTTTTCCAGCAAAGAATCGCTTTTAAGATTAATGTGCTCAATCTTATTACCGTTTTTATCGAAGTAAATTTTTTCTGCAAGAATTTTTTGTGAAGAGAAAGAACCATCTGAGTTGTAATGCAAAAACCGTGTCCGTTCTTCAACCTTAAGTAATTTTGCTTTTTTAATTTCTCTTAAATCCTGAGTAAGAAGTTTTTCCTTTTTTACCGGGTCTGTTTGTTTTTCTGCAAGAGGCATTAATTGAGGAAAAATTTCCCGGGTGAAAATGAAAAATACTGTTATCAACAGATATAAAAATTTTTTATTGAGAACCATTTTTTTACCGCTAATTATTTATAAATGTTTTATTATAAAATAACTTATTTATTTTTTGATTTTACGGAAAGTCTTTCTCTGTAAAGCTGGCCGATTTCCGCACCGATAATAAAAATACACGACGAATAATACACCCAGAATAGTATAACAACAATTAAAGCGAAAGCCCCGTATAATGCATTGGAACTGAAAAAATATTGAATGTAATAACCGAATACATTACGTGCTAATTCCCATAGCAAAGTTGTCCAGAATGCACTCATCAACGCAACCCTCTTGGGTAATTTTTCGTAAGGGATTAAGTAGTATAATGAAAAGAACATTATAATCATTATTAAAAGTGATGAAACCCATACTACAGAATTCCACAATGCACTTACATTGAACGAGCTCATAACATGAGAAGTCTGAGCTACTTCCAGGATTAAATTTACAATAGGAAAAACAAATGTGGAAAGTGTAATAAAAATTACCAGCAATAGTACCATCCCCAAATCTCTTAATAATCCTACAAACGGATTCTTCTGAATAGTTGTATGGAATATTCTATTTAGTATTGTCCGCATGCTGCTGAATATCCATGTGGATGTAATAAGCAATCCGATTGCTCCTGTATATCCGGCAATAGTACGATATCCAACAAATTCCGGTAAACGTGTTTCAATTACTTTCTTCATGTATGATGCATAGACAGGATAAGGAATTACAGTATCAATTATCTGAAAGATCTGGTTTTGCAAAGTCTTTACATCAAAGAGATTACTGAGAAGTGAGAATACTAATAATATTAACGGGATCATTCCAAGAAAGAGTGAATAAGCAATACCGGCACCGGCAAAAAAAAGATTGTATTCATCAATCTTTTTATATAATCCAACAAAATAATGCTTAAAAAATTCCAAAATTTTTCTGAAAACAGGAATAGGAATAATCGAGCCGATCTGTTTGAAAATCTTGAACTTAATCATACTATCCTATTACATGTTCCATTT
>JAGXSM010000100.1 GCA_018333725.1 Melioribacter sp.
TAGAAGCCAGCTCATAAGTTCTTGCATTACGCGGTTTAAATGTAATATGATCATGCTGCTGACACCATGCAGTGAGTTTTTCATTTTCATAAATCTGGCAATTAAGAATGCAATCAATCCCTTTTGAGAAAGCAGTTTTTACTCTCTGATAATAATTAGCATCAAGATTAATATATTCATCATTACGGTTAACAATATTTTGTAGGAACTTCATTATTCCTATCATAGCACCATCATTAAAAGTAATATGCTTCTGATAACCGCTGGTATCGGGGTAGAATTGAGGACAGCCGCCGTTAGGATATTGTGCAGCTAAAATAAAATCCAATCCTTTAAGAAAACCAGCTTTGTATTTTTCTTCTCCGGTAATGAAATACGCTTTAGCCAGATACCCGGCATGGTTATATGTAGCACCATTATCAAAGGTTGTATTAAATACCGATTTATCTTTACGAAGAATCTCCTTCTGTTCATCAGTTAAAATAGCAAGCACATCATAGTTTTTAGCCCATCCGCCGTTATCTTTCTGGAATAATAAAATGTTATCGGCAATTGAAGTTATGTCGTTCCGTTTATACCGCGGTTGATTCTTAACCGGCGTAATTATTTTTTCCTGGTCATTAATATCATACCAGTGGTGAGAGCTATCATAAAATCCAGATAGATTTATTTCTGTAACCTTGCTTTTGTTTTATTGAGCAACAGAGTAATTGCAAAGAATTAACGTGATTAATAAAATTCGATACGGTTTCATCTATTTATTTAAATATTTTTTAATAACCAGATACTTTAACTCGCTATCGCCAACATTTCTAATTCCGTGTTCAACATCCGATGGGCAATAAAGACTTGTCATTGCACCAACAGTTTTTGTCTTACCGTCAAGGTAAAATTCGGCCGTTCCTTCAAGAACAAAAAAGAATTCATCCTCAGCATGTTTATGTGGCCGATGAGTTGCCAAATGAGGAGCAACTACACTCAATTTAACAGTTTTACCATCTGCAAAATTTTTATCGGCAAACCAGTACTGAAATCCGACCTTAGTAGGTTCGGTTTTAGCAGAATTAAATTCATTAACACAATTATCAATTGTATACTTTTTTTCCGGTTGCTGTATTTCGGTTTGGGCTGTAATATTCACTGAATTGCCAAATAAAATAAATAACGAGAGGACTAAAAAATATTTCGATTTCATCTTCCCATCCACCCTCCGTCTACTGTAACAACGGTTCCGTTTAAGTAATTTGAAGCATCCGAACAAAGGAAAATAACAGTTCCCATTAAGTCTTCCGGTGTGCCCCATCTTCCGGCTGGTATTCTATCTAATATAGCTTTATTGCGAACAGGATCTTCGCGCAACGGTTTGGTGTTATCAGTGGCAATATAACCGGGGGCAATTGCGTTAACAGTAACACCTTTAGAAGCCCATTCGTTTGCAAATGCCATTGTTAATTGTTTAACGCCCCCTTTAGAAGCTGCATATCCCGGGACAAGTATTCCACCCTGAAAAGAAAGTAGTGACGCAATGAAAACAACTTTACCATAACCGCGTTCAACCATATCACGTCCAAACTCACGTGTAAGAATAAATTGAGAAGTTAGATTTATTTCTATAACCTTATCCCAAAACTCATCGGGATGTTCAGCAATAGGCTTGCGTAAAATTGTTCCGGCGTTGTTAACAAGAATGTCAACTCTATCAAAATCCGATTTAACATTTTTAATAAACTTGTAAATATCCTCTCGGTTAGAGAAATCGCATACGTAAGCTTTGAACTTACGACCGGTTCCGGTGATCAATTTTTCTGTTTCCGAAAAATCACTTTCATAAGAAACAGTAATAATATCGGCGCCGGCTTGTGCGAGTGCTAATGCATAGAACTGTCCGATGCCTCTATTACCACCGGTAACCAATGCAGTCTTACCATCCAGTTTAAATTTTTCCAAAATCATTTTATCTCCTTCACAACGATTATTTTAATTTATCCATTGGAATCCAGTCCATGTCATCGAACACCTGATTCTCACCGCCCATGGCCCAGATAAACGAATAATTCTGAGTTCCGCATCCGGCATGCATTGACCAGCTTGTAGATAGAACTGCTTGCTCATTACGAATTATGATGTGCCGTGTTTCTTCAGGTTCACCCATTAAGTGAAGTACAATTGCATCGGGTTTAATATTGAAATACATATATACTTCCGAACGCCGCTGATGAGTATGAGCCGGCATAGTATTCCATACGCTACCAACTTCGAGCTCGGTCAAACCCATTACAAGTTGACATGTTGGCATTGTACCGGGATGGATATACTGATAAATTGTTCGCTTGTTTGCTGTTTCTACCGAACCCAATTGCCTTGGTGTTGACTCGCTGAATTTAATATGCTTAACTGGATACTCTTTATGAGCCGGATAACTTACAAAATAAAACTTAGCCGGCTTAGAAGCACTCTTACTTTCGAACTCAATATTTTTTGAACCTCTGCCTATATACAGACCATCTCGGTTTTCCATCTTATATTTTTTCCCATCTACATACACAGATCCTTCATCACCAATATTAATTACACCTATCTCACGTCTTTCAGCAAATTGATCTGCTGCCATCTCTTTCTTTGTAGCAATTAGCTTTAATTTTTTGCCGGATGGAATAGCACTTCCTGTAATTGATCGGTCCACATCGGAATAGACCATCGGGATTTTGTTTTTTTCGAAAAGACTCTCTATTAAAAATGATTTTCTTAATTCATCAGTTGTATATTTTTTAAATCCATTCTGATCGGGAGAACATCGTACTTCCATTTTAACCTCTTTCTTTATAACCATTTTTTAATTTTATCGGCAACCTGCGAACCTGTAAATCCAAATTTTTCTGCAAGAGTTTTATAAGGACCGGAAGCACCAAAGTTTTCAATTCCGAGACAGAGTAATTTCTGTCTGAATGTGTCACCCCATCCGGTCATTGTTGCAGCTTCAATAACAACAACTGGTACATCTGGCGGAAATAAATTATTCTTATAACCGGAAGACTGTTTGTTGAATACTTCGCGGGATGGAATTGATACCACTCTGACTGATAACTCGGGCAATAATTTTTTTGCATCGCATGCAACAGGAACTTCGGAACCGCTCGCAGCTATTATTAAATCGGGTTTATTACCATTTTCTTTTGAAACTAAATAAGCACCCTTTAGAACATCCTCGGGTTTAAAACTAATTTCTCTTTCAAATGCTTCTATTTTTTGTCTTGTTAGAATTAATGAAATCGGTCCGTCTTTATGGCGGAGAGCAAATGCCCACGCTATTGCAGTTTCAACACCGTCTGCCGGTCTGAATACGATTGAATTTGGAATTGCTCTTAATACTGCAAGATGTTCTACCGGTTGATGTGTGGGTCCATCTTCTCCAACGAATATGCTATCATGAGTAAATACATAAATAACGGGGATCTTCATAATTGCAGCAAGACGAATTGTAGGGCGCATATAATCGCTAAAGACAAAAAATGTTGCGCCGAATGGTTTGAATCCGCCGTATAAAGTAATTCCGTTTAAGATCGCGCCCATTCCATGTTCACGGATTCCGAAGTGAAAATTTCTACCCGAGAATTTCCCTGGTGCAATTGCATCGAATCCATTCATCATAGTATTGGTTGATGGTGCAAGATCAGCAGAACCACCAACAAAGTTTGGAACAAGCTGTGCAATTTTCTGAATTACTTTGCTTGATAATGTTCTTGTAGCATTTGGTTCTTTTGGTGCTACCGCTAATAATTCCTCTTCCAGATTATCAGGTAAATACTGATTAATGTATTTATTGAATAATTCTGATTTATCAGGATTAGATTTCTGCCATTGAGTAAATTCACTTTTCCAGTTCGAATAAATTTTCTTAAGATCATTTTTTCTTGAAGCAAAGAGATCGGCAACTTCCTCCGGTACATAAAATTCTTTGTCTATAGGCCAGTTTAAATTTTTCTTTGTTGCAAGTAATTCATCTTTTCCAAGAGGAGAGCCATGTACCTCATGTGTGTCTAATTTATTCGGGCTGCCAAATCCAATAACTGATTTGGTGATAATTAGTGTCGGTTTCTCTTTTTCATTTTGCGCGGCAACAATTGATTTTCTAATTTCATCGTGATTATATGCATCTGCTCTTAACACATGCCATCCGTAACTTTCGAACCGCTTTCCTACATCTTCGCTGAATGTAAGGTCTGTGTGACCTTCGATTGTTATTCCGTTATCATCGTAGAAATAAATTATGTTGCCAAGTTTTAAATGACCGGCAATCGAAGCTGCTTCGGAACTGACTCCTTCCATTAAATCGCCATCACCGCAAATAGCATAGATATAGTTATCAAATAATTTGTCGCCGAATCTTGCATAAAGCATCTTAGAAGCTATTGCCATTCCAACACCATTACCGAATCCCTGTCCTAATGGACCTGTAGTAGTTTCAACACCGGGTAGATGTCCGTATTCAGGATGTCCAGCAGTTCTGCTTCCCCATTGCCTGAACGATTTCAAATCTTCAATTGTACAGTCGTACCCGCTAAGATGAAGAAGTGAATAAATAAGCATTGAACCATGTCCGGCAGATAAAACAAAACGATCGCGGTTTATCCATTGAGGATCATCGGGATTATGTTTTAGAAATTCAGTCCACAATATAGTTGCAACGTCAGCCATTCCCATCGGCATACCGGGATGCCCGCTATTTGCTTTCTGAACTCCTTCTGCAGCTAAAATTCTAATTGTGTTTGCAGTAAGTTTCTTTAAATCGAGGTCTGTCATAGTTGATCCATAAATTGTTTACGTAAAATTACACATTATAAGTTGACGACGCAGTAGTTCCACCTCTTCCTGTCCAATTAGTATGGAAGAACTCGCCACGAGGTCTATCTACTCTTTCATAAGTATGTGCCCCGAAATAATCTCTTTGTGCCTGAAGAAGATTAGCAGGAAGTCTTCCGT
>JAGXSM010000101.1 GCA_018333725.1 Melioribacter sp.
GGAATGGCTCTACCAATCATGCTGAATGGATTAGAACCACTGCACAGATTCCGCTTAAAGAATATGATAAACTTGTTGATCAATTTAATCCCGTTAAGTTCAATGCCGAAGAATGGGTTAAGATGGCAAATGATGCGGGGATGAAGTACATCGTTATTACATCCAAGCATCACGATGGTTTCGGTCTCTTCGATTCTAAGTTTACTGATTTTGATGTAATGTCAACACCATTCCAACGAGATATACTTAAAGAACTTTCCGATGCTTGCCACAAACACGGAATTAAAATTTGCTTTTATCATTCAATAATGGATTGGCATCATCCTGATTATTTACCAAGAAGAGAATGGGAAACCGACCGTACTGTTGATCAAGCTGATTTCAAGAGGTTTCTTCAATACCTGAAAAATCAGTTGAAAGAGCTTCTTACAAATTACGGAGAAATTGGTGTACTCTGGTTCGATGGTGAGTGGGAGGATACATGGAATTCAAATCTTGGAATTGAGCTTTACAATTATGTAAGAAGTTTACAACCGAATATAATTATTAATAATCGTGTTGGTGTTGGGCGTAGTGGTATGGAAGGATTAACAAAAGAAGGAGAATTCGGCGGAGATTTTGGAACACCCGAACAGCAGATTCCACCAACCGGGTTCCCAGGTGTTGATTGGGAATCTTGCATTACGATGAATAATTACTGGGGTTTTAATAAGTTTGATAAAGAATTCAAATCAACAAAAGAACTGTTACAAATGTTGGTGGATATTGCTTCTAAAGGAGGAAATTTTTTATTGAATGTCGGACCAACTGCAGAAGGACTTTTTCCTCAGAAAAGTATTCAACGATTAAAAGAAATTGGCGACTGGATGAGTCTATACAAAGAATCAATTTATGAAACTCAATCCAGTCCATTTGCTAACCTAACATGGGGAAGATGTACAAAAAAATCATTGGGTAATAACACACGATTATACCTGCACGTTTTCAACTGGCCCCAAGATGGTAAACTTGTACTCCCGGGAATATTAAATAAACCGGTTCAAACTTATATCCTGTCGGACAAAAGGAGGAGTTTATTAGCCTCCACACGTAACGAAGACGCAATTATTATTCATGTTCCATCAATACCTTTGAATGAAATCAACACAGTTATTGTACTCGATATTGAAGGTAAAGAGGATGTAACCAATCCGCCAACTTTAGTTAGTCCTGTTAATATTTTTATCGATAAGATTGCTGTAAATGTTATTACTGACCAGCAGAATGTAGAGATTAGATTTACAACAGATGGAAGTATACCGACAGTTAATTCAAGAATTTATACGGATAAAATTGAACTGGATAAAACGGCAACTATTTCAGTGAAATCATTCAGAAACGGACAACCTGTTAGTGACGTATCCCGCGCATCATTCATAAAAGTAATTCCTGAAAAATCCATGAATATTAATAATCCCTCTAATGGAGTAAAATATTTTTATTACGAAGGTAAGTGGGAAATGCTTCCGGATTTTAATTCGTTGATTCCAGTTAAAGAGGGTATCGCTCAGAATTTTGATATTTCATTACGGAATCAAAATGACTATTTCGGATTTAGATACAACGGTTATATATTAATTCCCGAGGATGACGTTTATACATTTTATACAGATTCGGATGACGGAAGCAAATTATTTATCAGTGAAAAACTTGTTGTTGATAATGACGGTTTGCACGGAATGCAGGAAAGAAAAGGTGTGATAGCATTAACAAAAGGTTTTCACAGGATTGAGATTCAATACTTTGAAAGAAGCGGGGGCAACGATCTGAAAGTTTATATTGAAAGCAGCAAAATTAAAAAACAGAACATCCCTGATAATATGCTGTTTCATTAAAAAAATTTTCCTTTAAACTATTGTAAGCGAGTTTCATTATGAAAAAATTTTTCCTGTTTCTCATACTGTTCGCGGTATCAACAATTGCTCAGAAGAAAATTGATAACAAAGGTACTTATCTGGCTATCATAAATAAATCCGATACTGAAGAGGAGGTTATTAGAAAAGCTGCGAATATAATCCCTACTCCTCAACAATATGAATGGCAGAAACTTGAGTTTATTGCATTTCTCCATTTCGGGATGAATACTTTTACCGATAGAGAATGGGGCGAAGGGACAGAGGATCCAAAGTTATTCAATCCGACAAATCTGAATGCGGAACAGTGGGCAAAAAATCTTAAAGATGCCGGTATGAAGCTTGCGATTCTAACAGCCAAACATCACGATGGATTCTGTTTATGGCCAAGTAAATTTACAGAACATAGTGTGAAAAATAGTCCATGGGAAAACGGTAAAGGTGATGTAGTTCGTGAATTTATAAACGCTTGCAGAAAATACGGTTTGAAAGTTGGTCTTTATCTTTCGCCGTGGGACCGTAATAATCCTGATTACGGAGATTCACCAAAATATAATCAGTACTTTCTAAATCAGTTAACCGAACTACTTACCAATTACGGCGAGATAACAGAAGTATGGTTTGATGGTGCATGCGGCGAAGGTCCCAATGGGAAAAAACAGGTTTATGATTGGCAAGCGTATTACAGGTTAATAAGAAAGCTTCAACCCGGTGCTGTGATTTTTGGAATGAGTCCGGATATACGCTGGGTTGGTACCGAAACAGGATATGGACGCGATACCGAGTGGAGTGTAATACCTATTAAATTAGATTCTGAAGAGAAACAAAAAATTACCAACGATAGAAATTCACTCGATGAAATTTACAAGCCGGGCGATATGACTGATTACGACCTCGGAAGCCGAGAAAAAATTAAACAATCCGATCTTCTCTTCTGGTATCCGGCAGAGACCGATGTTTCAATCCGACCGGGTTGGTTTTATCATCCTTCACAAGATTCACTTGTTAAATCTGTCGATAAACTTGTTGATATCTACTTTAACTCAGTTGGTAAGAATGGAGTTTTTCTGCTCAATATTCCTCCGGATAAAAGCGGATTAATTCATGATAACGATATAGAAAGTCTGCAAGGACTGAAAAGAGTAATCGATAAAACATTTAAGAAGGATCTGTCGCATAGTTCTAAGGTGAAAGTAAATGATAATCAGAAAACGGTATCTAAAAAAACTCTTTTTGAAAAAGATAAATACTGGATTGCGGACGATAGTAAAAATTTTAACTCGCTCGAATTTATTCTGCCGGAAACGGTAAGCTTTGACGTTGTTAAGCTTCAGGAAGAAATAAGAGTAGGGCAGCGAATAGAAAAATTTCATCTGGAATACTGGAATGGATATGAGTGGAAAAAATTTACAGAAGGAACAACCGTTGGATATAAAAGATTACTTAAAGTTGATCCGGTAAAAACGGATCGAATCAGATTAACGATTGATGAATCGAGATTGAGTCCCACGCTGTCAAATTTCGGAATTTATAAATTGAGTAAGTAATTGAATTAATAAATTTGGTGTAATATGAAAGTTAACTTAAGAGTATTTATAGTCGTTTTACTTTGCACGTCAATTTTATCTGCTAAGGAATTCATTATCAATTCTCCCCATAAGAAACTGCAATTAAAAGTTGATGTGAATAAAAGTATCAGTTACTCATTATTGAAGGACGGAAATGTTTTGATCGAACCATCAGAAATATCTTTAGGACTTCTTAATGGGGTTATACTCGGTAGTAATCCAAAACTGGTTGATAGTAAAACAAAAACAGTAAATGAAATTCTGAAACCCGTTGTTAAACAGAAGTTCGCTTCAATAAGTAATAATTACGAAGAGCTAACATTAACCTTTGCTGGAAATTATAAAATTATTTTCCGTGTATATGACGATGCAATTGCATACAGATTCAGTACTTCATTACCCGGTAAAGTAAAATTGATGAACGAACAGTCAGAATTTAATTTTGGAAAGGATTATCAGATTCTATTTCCGGAAGAAAATAGTTTTATGTCACATTCCGAGCGTATCTATTCTTCAATTAAATTAAGTGAGGTTACATCTAAAAAATTCTGTTCGCTACCGGCTCTTGTTAAACTTGATAACGGTGTGAATGCTTTAATTACTGAAGCCGATCTGGAAGATTATCCCGGAATGTATTTAACGGGTTCAGAAAAAAATGCTCATCAGCTAAAAGGAATATTCCCATATTATCCAGCAAAGGATACTGTAAGAAGCGACCGAGATGTTTATGTTACGCAACGTAAAGATTATCTTGCCGAAACTAACGGAACAAGAGATTTCCCCTGGCGTGTTATTGCAATATCGGAAAAAGATGGCGACCTGATAGAAAATACAATTGTGTATAAACTTGCAAAACCTTCTGATAAAAATATGGATTTCAACTGGATTAAACCGGGTAAGGTTGCTTGGGACTGGTGGAATTTTAATAACATCTATGGAGTGGATTTTAGAGCAGGTATTAACAACGATACATACAAATATTATATTGATTTTGCTTCAAGATTCGGGATTGAATATGTAATACTTGATGAGGGATGGTATAAACTGGGAAACTTGCTTCAGGAAAGTCCGGATATAAATGTTGAAGAACTTGTTGCGTATGGAAATGAAAAAAATGTTGGAATTATTTTGTGGGTAATATGGAAAACTCTCGATGACCAGTTTTATGAAGCAATGGAACAGTTTAAAAAATGGGGAATAAAAGGAATAAAAGTTGACTTCATGCAGCGTGATGATCAATGGATGATTAATTACTATTATAAAGTTGCTCGTGAAGCGGCAAGGAGAAAGTTGCTTGTTGATTTTCATGGTGCTTATAAACCGACCGGACTCTACAGAACTTTTCCAAACGTTATTACAAGTGAAGGTGTGCTTGGTCTCGAGCATAGCAAGTGGAGCGAAAACGCTAATCCAAACATGGCGGTTACCCTACCTTTCATTCGTATGTTTGCAGGACCAATGGATTACACACCGGGTGCTATGATTAATGCGACCAAGCAATCGTTCAAACCAATT
>JAGXSM010000102.1 GCA_018333725.1 Melioribacter sp.
CCGGTGCAAAATATGTTGTTAGTCCTATCTTTAAAAAGGAGATTATTGAAACGGCTCATAGGTACGATATACCGGCAATGCCCGGATGTTTTACACCTACAGAAATTCAAACAGCATACGAATCCGGTGCTGATATAATAAAAGTATTTCCGGCAGATGTTCTTGGAATGGAATTCTTTAAAGGAATTCTTGCACCAATGCCCCACTTAAAATTAATGCCTACAGGTGGAGTTAGTTTAACAAATGCGGGCGACTGGCTGAAAGCAGGAGCTTGCGCAGTTGGTGTTGGTTCAGCTCTTCTAGATAAGGATGCAATTGAAAAAGAAAATTATTCTAAGCTTACGGAAAATGCCAAGATTATAATGGATAATATTTCAAAAGTTGTTAACAAATAAGGAATTACAAAATGAATGTTTCTTTTGATGATCTGAAAGGTAAGGTCTGCGTTGTTACAGGTGGATGTGGTGTGTTCGGAAATATATTTGCTCAAACAATGCTTAAAGCCGGTGCTAAAGTTGCAATTATGGATTATAAGCAGGGTAGATGCGATGAATGCGCTCAGGGACTTGCTAAGAAAAGTGGGTCACCGGTTCTCTGCGTTGTTGCAAACGTTCTGAATAAAGAAAGTCTTGTAAAAGCTAAAGAGGAAGTAAATGCAGAATTAGGTAAAATAGATATTTTGATAAATGGCGCCGGCGGTAATGCACCCACAGCAACTACTGCAAATGAATTTATTACGGAAGAAAATCTTGGTGATTTATCAAAATCATTTTTCGGATTGGATCTCGAAGGATTCAGAAGTGTATTCGATTTGAATTTCCTTGGTACTGTTCTGCCTACTATGGTTTTTGCAGAAGACATGCTTATAAGAGGCGGCTCGATAATAAATATCTCTTCAATGAATTCTTACCGTCCTCTTACAAAAATTCCTGCTTACTCTGCTGCAAAAGCATCAATAAATAATTTAACACAGTGGCTGGCTGTTCATTTTGCAAAAGTGAATGTAAGAGTTAATGCTATTGCACCCGGTTTCTTCTTAACTAATCAAAACAGGTTCTTACTTACTGATGAGAAAACAGGTGAGTTGACTCCAAGAGGAAATAAAATTATTTCCAATACTCCAATGGGTAGATTCGGAGAACCAGAAGAAGTTTCCGGAGCTTTATTATATCTTGCATCGGATATTTCAAAGTTTGTAACAGGAATAGTTCTTCCTGTTGATGGCGGTTTTAGCGCATACTCCGGTGTTTGAAATATTTTTTCAATTCTGTGTAAAAATTTTATAACGATAATAAATTCAGGAGACAATCATGTCATCAGCAGACGGACTAAATATCAACACAAAAGCATCAATGGATTTTGTTTCACTGGGGGCGCTCGTTCATCGTTTGGATACCGGAATCGTTCCGTTTAGAAAAGCAACTGAATGTAAAATACATGTAAGCGGCGGAGAATTTAATGCTGCTGCTAATCTTGCAGATTGTTTCAAGTTAAATACCGGAATTGCTACTGCTATGGTCGAATATCCCATTGGGGATTTAATTGCAGAACGCGTTAAAGCAATGGGAGTTAAACCTTTCTACAAAAAATTTAAACACAATGGTGTAAACGGACCTAACATGGCTACCGTTTTCAGCGATAGAGGTCTTGGTGTTCGCGCCCCGGTAGTTTTTTATAACCGTTCAAACGAAGCTGCTGCACTTCTTAAACCCGGCGATTTTAACTGGGACGAAATTTTCTCAGGCGGTGTTAAATGGTTTCATAGCGGCGGAATTTTTGCTTCTCTTTCTGAAACTACAGGACAGGTTATTATTGATGGAATGAAAGCTGCTAAGAAAGCCGGTGCTGTTACAAGTTTCGATCTGAACTTCCGTGCTAAACTCTGGAATATATGGGGTGGAGAAAAGAAAGCTGCAGAAGTTATCGACCAGATTGTTAAACATGTTGATGTTCTTGTTGGCAATGAAGAGGATTTGCAAAAAAGCCTCGGAATTCCGGGTCCCGAAGTTGCTGCTAAATCCAAATTAGATCCTTCAACATTTTTCGGTATGATTGATAATGTTATAAAAAAATATCCTCAGGTTAAAATTGTTGCAACAACTTTAAGAGAAGTACATTCAACTAACAGACATAGCTGGAGCGCTGTTGCTTGGATTAACGGTAAAACTTATTCTGCACCCACTGCAGAACTTGATGTTTACGATAGAGTTGGAGGTGGCGACGGTTTTGCTGCAGGATTTTTCTACGGCTTATTAACAAATGAATCGCCTGAAGAAGCTGTTAAACTTGGTTGGGCACATGGTGCACTTCTTACAACTTATCCCGGTGATACTACAATGGCAACAATTGATGAAGTAAGAGCTTTCGCAAAAGGCGGCTCGGCAAGAATTCAAAGATAAATTAGAAAATAGATATGTTACTATTTGCAAAAGGTCACGAAAAAATTTCTTTGTCGGAAGATGAAATCCGGGAAGCAATTTATTCTTCTCTTTCAAAACTTGGAATTAAAAAAAGAGTGCTCGCTATTCCTCCCGATTTTACAAGATTCCATTCTCAAGCGGGAATTATAACACGCTATTTGTATCAATACTACAAAGAGCATCTTACTGATATTTTACCTGCACTTGGAACACATACAAAAATGAGCGAACTGGAAATAAAAACAATGTATGGAGATATTCCGCTTGAACTATTCAGGGTTCATAATTGGCGGAGCGATCTTTTTACACTTGGCGAAGTCCCTCCGGAGTTTGTTGGTAAAGTATCGGAAGGTAAATTAAATTATTCCTGGCCGGCTCAGGTAAACAAATTATTAATCGAAGGAAATCACGATCTGATTGTATCTGTTGGTCAGGTAGTTCCTCACGAAGTAATTGGAATGGCCAACTATAATAAAAATATTTTTGTCGGAACCGGCGGTCGCGAAGGAATTAATAAAAGCCATTTCCTTGGTGCTGTTTACGGAATGGAAAGAATTATGGGCAGAGCCGATAATCCTGTCCGACAGGTTCTAAATTATGCATCGGATAACTTTGCAAAGCATCTTCCGATAATTTATATCCTTACTGTAGTCGATAAAAATGAAATGGGTGAGCTTGTAATTAAAGGTTTGTATATCGGTGATGATTATGAATGTTTTAAACTGGCGGCCGAACTCTCTTTGAAAGTTAATTTTGTAATGCTGGAAAGACCATTGAAGAAAGTAGTTGTTTATCTCGACCTTCATGAATTTAAAAGTACATGGCTTGGAAACAAAAGTGTTTATAGAACCCGCATGGCAATAGCTGATGGAGGCGAATTAATAGTTCTTGCACCCGGATTAAAAGAATTTGGAGAGGACAAAGAGATTGACCGGTTAATTAGAAAATACGGATATAAAACCACCCCGGAAATTTTACAATTCGTTAATGATAATGATGAACTTAAAAATAATTTGAGTGCGGCAGCTCATCTTATTCATGGCTCATCTGAAAATAGATTTACAATTACATATTGTCCCGGCTCGTTATCAAAAGAGGAAATTGAAAGTGTTAATTTCAGGTATGCGGACTTAAATACAATGATGAGTAAATATAATCCCGGAAAATTATCGGATGGATATAATACTATGCCCGATGGTGAAGAAATATTCTTTATTTCAAATCCTGCTCTTGGGCTGTGGGCACACAAAGATCGTTTTAATAACTGAATAAAATAAGGAGTAATAAAATGCAAAAGGGTGAATTAAAAGCAAATGCTGATATCGGTTTAGTTGGATTGGCAGTTATGGGTGAAAACCTTGTATTGAATATGGAAAGTCATGGTTTTACAGTTGCCGTTTATAATCGAACTGTTGATAAAGTAAATGCATTTGTTAACGGACGCGGTAAGGGAAAAAAAATAATAGGTACTTCTTCTATTGAAGAACTTGTTGCTTCATTAAAAAGACCTCGTAAAATTATGTTGATGGTAAAAGCCGGTAAACCGGTTGATGACTTCATAGAATTATTAATCCCTCATCTGGAAAAAGGAGATATAATAATAGACGGCGGTAATTCACACTTTCCAGATTCAATAAGAAGAACTAAATATGTTGAAGAGAAAGGATTCCTTTACATCGGAACTGGGGTTTCCGGAGGCGAAGAAGGCGCTCTTAAAGGACCATCTATTATGCCCGGCGGTTCACCATCCGCATGGCCGCATGTTAAACCGATCTTCCAGGCAATTGCTGCTAAAGTTGAAGATGGAACTCCGTGCTGCGATTGGGTTGGTGAAAATGGTGCCGGACATTTTGTTAAGATGGTTCATAACGGAATTGAGTACGGTGATATGCAGTTAATCTGCGAGGCTTACCAGATATTAAAGGATTATGTAGGACTTAATTACGATGAAATGTATAATGTATTTAAGGAGTGGAACGAAGGTGAACTGGATAGTTATCTGATTGAAATTACACGCGATATTCTTGCATACAAAGATGAAGACGGATCACCCCTTGTTGAAAAAATTCTTGATACAGCCGGACAAAAAGGAACAGGTAAATGGACTGTTCTTGCATCATTAGATGTTGGCGCTCCTTTAACATTAATAGGCGAAGCTGTTTATGGAAGAACTCTTTCTTCAATGAAGGATGAAAGAGTTGAAGCATCGAAAGTTTTAAATGGACCAAAACCAAATTTTAACGGCGATAAAAAACAATTTATCGAAGACCTTCGTAAAGCTCTGTATGCATCTAAAATTGTTTCGTACGCTCAGGGTTATGTATTGATGAGATACGCTGCAAAAGAATTTGGATGGAACCTGAATAACGGCGGAATTGCATTGATGTGGCGCGGAGGATGTATCATCCGCTCTGTATTTCTCGGTAAGATTAAAGAAGCATTCGATAAAAATCCAAATCTGACTAACCTTCTTCTCGATCCGTTCTTTAAAGAGAAGATTGAATCGTCACAGGAATCCTGGCGAAGAGTTGTTGCAGCAGCTGTTACAAATGGAATATGGGTCCCGGCATTTTCAAC
>JAGXSM010000103.1 GCA_018333725.1 Melioribacter sp.
ATCCGGATATGGAACGGTGACTCCCTTGTTATTATGAAGGATACCGTTGTAGATAGACAATCGCCATCAAAATACAAGTATCCCTACCGACTTTACTATACAAATAAATTTGTTCTTAACAAAGGAAAAAGTCTTACTATTGAAGCACGACTTGAAAATGGACAAAAATTAAAATCATATACAACTCCGCCGCCTCCGGTTCAATTTTCTCAGGTTGATAAAAATATTCCATATAAGAATAATGAATCGGTCTATTTTGCTTGGAATGCCGGGATTATAAATCAAACTTATGTTACGCGTCTTTCAATTTATTATTCCAAAAAAGTAAATGGTGCTGATAAATTTATGAACAAGGAAATTCCTCTCAGGTATGAAAAATATGAAAATAATCTTGTGCCGATTTATCCGACTGCAACAAATAATAATTCTCTATCAGTTGGAATGGATGCAGTAACCGAAACTATGAAATTAATTTCTGAGGGTGACACCGATAAAAGCAATTACGAAATTATGGCGGCATTTCTGGAAGTAATTGCTCTCGATAAAAATCTTAGTGCCTATTTTAATTCGACAGCAAGAAGTCTCGATAATTTTTCTGTAAAACTTGATGAAACAGATTTTACAAATATTGAGAACGGATTTGGTGTTTTCGGAATTTATTTGCGCAATACTTATCTGGTTCCTTTTACACCGGCATATATCAGGTCATTCGGTTATAAACCTGGCTTAGGATTTGCCGACTATCCGTTTGATTGACAGGTAATAATAATGAAAAACAAGATACAAATATTACTTATTGTAATTTCTATATCAGTATTAGTATCATGCGATAAAGAAGTCTTTACCGGAGTTACTGAAATCCCCCCCGTTGAATCGGAAAAGCTATTTGTTTCAAGTACTCCACCGGGATTCAGAATTTATGTTGATGATAAATACATGGGAGTAGTGACACCTGATACTGTTAAATGGCTTAAGAGCGGAGCACATAAAATTACTCTTAGAAATAATCTCTACTTGCATGATACAGTTTTTAATGTGAGTCTGACGGAGAAAGTGTTAACCAAAGTAGATATCAATTTATTAACCAATCCAAACTTTTATGGGAAAATTTATTGTATGTCCCTTCCATCCGGTGCTACAATATTCTTAAACAATGTAAATACCGGCTTTACTACATCTAAACAAATTAATGGTCTGGTACCCGGAAATTATACTGTAAAATTCAGGAAAAATTTGTGCAGAGATGATAGCGTGCAATTTTTAATTAAAGGTGGACAGTATTTAGAGATATACAAACTTTTAGAGGACACTACGAGAAGTGTAAATTACAGGACTACTAATTCAAAAATCACTTCAGATGCTTTAACAAAGATTATAGTTGATAAGTATAATAACAAATGGATCGGGACATTCAATAGAGGTCTATTCAAATACGATGGTAAAAACTTTACAGCTTTTGATAATGGATTTTTAGGTGATGCTCGGATTACTGACTTTTTAATTGACAGGAGAGATCGGCTCTGGATAGCATACTCAACAGGTCTTGTGGTATTAGACGGCAATAACTGGTCCACTCTTTCTGGTAACTTGCCGTCTTACGTCGTAAATGCTCTAGAGGAAGATAAAGATGGAAATATCTGGATTGGTACTTATGCCGGTCTGGTAAAATATGATGGAGTTAATTTCCAGGTATACAACAAATTAAATTCACCTCTTACGGATAATAATATCCAGGTTCTTACTCTTTTGAAGAATGGAAGTATTGCAATTGGAACATCGAGAGGGGGAATGTTTATTAAAAATAATAACAACTGGGTTCATCATAACATTGCTGAAGATTTAGCTGAGGATAAAATTGCGAATAATGTAATAGATATTATTGAGTACAATAATGTATTGTGGGCATATATACTCGGGGACACTTTTGAAGGTACACGGAGTTCATATATAAAATTTGTTAATGGTGTGTGGGAAAAATATTCTCTTCCGTTACAATTTGCAGTTGAACCTGTTTCATTCTATATCGATTTAGCAAATAACTTATGGATTGCCGGTAAGACAGGATTAGTAAAATTAAATTCTGCCAATCAAGCTAAAATATTTAATACACAGGATTATAGTTTTTATGGAAATTATCATTGCACCTCTGTAGTAGTTGATAATTCCGGAGATGTTTATACAACTACATTGGGCGGGGGACTGGTAAAAATTAAAAAAGGTAATTATTAATCTTTCCGTAATTTAGCTGATACCAAATAAACTTCTATAAAAAAATCTTTTTTTTATCATTGCAAAAATTTAATTGATTATTTAAGTTTGGCATACCAAACGGTCGGTATATGAGCCAAACTAAAGAATTTATATTGAAAACTGCATTTAGTCTCTTTCTTCAAAAAAATTTTAAGGCTGTAACGCTAAAAGAAATTGTTGATAAGACGGGTCTCTCTAAAGGAGCATTTTATCATTACTATACAAGTAAAGAAAAACTTTTCTTTGAAGTTGTTGATGCTTTCTTCTTTAATGCCATGCTTGTTGACTACTCAAAGTTTAGGAAAACCAGTCTCAAAGATTTTTATACAGATTATGCAGACCATATACAAAAGAGTTTTAAGGAATTGAAAGAACATTTTGTAATCGGTGACCCGGAGGCGAATATTAATTTCATTCATATTCTTTTTGATGCTATCGATATGTTCCCCGGATTTAGAGACAAGCTTTTAAAAGTTATGAATGATGAACTAAGTGAATGGACGATGGTGATTAGTAGTGCCAGAAAAAACTATGAGTTTTCATCTCCGATGACCGATGAGCAAATTGCAAGAATCTTTGTTTATTCGAACGACGGAATAAGTCTAAGACTTTTACTTGAAGGAAGATTAGAATCTACTCATTCTGAGATGATGACTTTATGGAATAATTTTTATGAGGAGATTAAACAGTAAAATGATTCTTAATATTAAAAAATTGTTAATGTAGAAACTTTTAATAAGAGCAAGCCGTCTATTGAATCGTATTTCCGAAGGAATAATATATTAATAAGGAGAAATAGCAGAGGTATAAAATATGAATTATAGAAAATTTCTCAAGCTGATTACAGTCTGTGTAATTTTGTTATCGAATGTAATTTGTGCCCAGGATAGTAAGAATATAATTTATTTATCGTGGAAAAATGTTGTCGATATTTCCTTGAAGGATAATTTATCTCTTCAGTCTAAGAGACTCGATTACGAACTCCAGGACCTGGAAACATGGAAATCTTTATCCTACTTTCTACCATCAATTAATTACCAGGGAATCGTTCAAAAAAATGTTGAGCTCCCGGTTTTTGTTTTCATGGGACAAAGATTTGTAGTAGGAACACCATATAATTTCCAGCATTCACTCAGTTTAACTTTTCCAATTATGACGGGTGGAAGCAGATGGTTTAATTACCAGATTCAGAAGAATATTAAAAAATCTTTAAGCGAGGAACTACTTGGTAAAGAGGAAGAAACGGTTCTTAATGCTGTTCAATCATATTATGCGATAATTCTTTCCAGCGAAATGACAAAAACTGCAGAAGATGCAGTAAATGTTGCGAAGCAGAATCTTGATCAGGTGGAAAAATTTTATAAAGCCGGAACTGCAACAGAACTTGATATGCAAAGAGCCAAAGCACAATATTCATCAACATTACCGATGCTGGAATCGGCTTATTCAAATAGAAAGCTAGCATCGCAAAGACTTAAGAGCTTATTAACTATTCCGCTGACCGATTCACTTGTAGTACTTGATGAACTTGATAAGGAGGATTTCCTTAAAGAATTTAACGGATATTCGCTCGAGACGTTGAAACAACTTTCTAAAGAGAACCGAAGCGATCTTAAAGCACTTAATCTTCAGCACAAAGCAGTTAAGGATGGAGAAAAAATTGCGCTCGGTCAGTTCACTCCAACTGTTGCAGTAGCTGCAAGTGTTGATCATGCAGCACCGATGAATAGTTCCAAAGTAACATGGTCGGATTACATCCGTTCCAAATCAATAACTCTTTCAGTATCCTGGCCCCTTTTCGAAGGCGGAAGACGTGTGCTCGATTACCAGATGGCTAAGATAAGAACTGATCAGCTGGGATTGATGATAAAACAACTTGAATATGGTGCAGATCTTGAAATTGAGCAGAGCTATTATTCGTACAAAGAAGCTTCGAAAAATTTACAGAGCTTGAAAGATGCACTCGACCAATTCAAGGAGAGTTTAAGAATATCTAACTTGCTTTATACACAGGGCATGAGCAATCAACTTGATGTACTTAATGCCCAATTATTATACACGAAAAGTAAGACCGACTATCTGCAAGGTATTTACAGTTATAATGTAAATCAACTTGCACTGTTAAAATCGGTTGGCTTATTAGATCAAATATGGAAATAATATCAGAGGCAAAAATGAACAAAAGAATATTAATTACAATTGTGCTGGCACTTACTTTTATGGTTGCATGCTCACAGAACGAAAGCGAGAATTCGGAAAAAGCTGTTCCTGTAAAAATATATAAAGTGAAATCGGAATCGATTTCCCAGTACATAAGAACTACCGGTATGGTTAAAGCTGAGGATGATGTTATTCTATTGAGTAAAATTCCTGAAAGAGTAGAAAAAATTTATGTTAGACCGGGAGCGAGTGTTCAAAAGAATCAAGTTCTTGCTGAACAAAAAAATGATATTTATAAACAGGGAATGGAAATTGCGAACTCGGCATTAAGAACTGCAGAAGTCCATTTGAGAATGACGTTTCTGGATTTTGAAAGAATGAATAAGCTCTATTCCGAAAAAGCGATAAGCCAGCAGCAA
>JAGXSM010000104.1 GCA_018333725.1 Melioribacter sp.
CCTCTACTTCCGGGAACCTGTAAAGGCTTGTTGTTTAATTCCATTTTTAATAATCCGGCATTCCCAACCGAAACTCTAAATTCCTTTTCCGCCTTAAAAGTTATTTGTTCGTTTTCAGTGATAAAGTTCTGAAATACTGTTTTATTATCGGAGAGAATTTTAACCCATACTCTTGCAGAAGCTATTAAATCGAGCTTTAAACTGTCGTCTTGTGGAATAACGGATTCTTGAAATGAATTATTCTCAATTTCAAATCGATTTTCTGTGTTTCTACTTAATTCACCGGAAGAAGTATCAGTTTCAACTGTGGGTTCTTCACTAATAAAAATAAAATATGTAGTTATAAGAATAATTATCACACCAAATACAATATATATTATAGGTTTATTATGTAATTTATTCTTAACAACTGATTCTATTGGCTGATTATTTTCTTCAACAACTTCATCTTTTGGAATTGCAACCTCATCGGCTAATTCCTTCTGTTCCGGTACAATTTCTGAAATTGATTCCTTTTCTTTTATATCCTTTTCCAGATTACTCTTATCCTCTATCATTCCTTTTCTAGCGAGTTCATATTTTTTCAAAACCGCTGTTACATCAAAATCGGCAACCTGAGCATACTCTTTTATAAATGCACGAATATATAAATCGGGGAGAATTTCAAAATTGCCTTCTTCAATTGCCTGAAGAAATTTTATATCAATTTTTGTTCTGCTTGCTATATACTGGAGTGAAACTTCTTTGGATTCTCTGAATGATTTTAATTCTTTTGCAAACTTTTTTAAAGATTCAGTCATAGCTCATTTATTAATTTTTATTCACGAATCAATTTAGCTGCAAACGAACCATCGAAACCATGAATATGAGGAAAAGTCTTAACAAATCCATCATCACCAACATAATCTTTTTTTACAAATACAGATGCATCAATAAGTTTGAATTCAGTATGGTCACTCAAGAACTTATTGATCTGATCTTCATTTTCTTCGGGTTCAAGAGTACATGTACTATAAACAAGGTATCCGCCCGGTTTTACAAGAGATGCACCTTTTTTAATTAAATCCTGTTGAATATTAATAATTTTTCTAATATCCCCCAAGTCTTTCTTCCATTTTAAGTCTGGTTTTTTTGTTAACGTTCCAAGTCCCGAACAGGGTGCATCTATTAATACTCTATCAAATCCAATCTCATCTGTAAAGTCCAGTGAATCAATGGCAGTGGTTTTAACATTTTTGATTTTTAATCGGTCAAGATTTTTGTTGAGTATTTTTAGCCGGCTTTCAAATCGATCCAACGCAATAATTTCACCGGTATTTTGCATGAGATCTGCAATGAAGCCCGTCTTACCACCAGGTGCAGCACATAAATCGAGAACTCTCATTCCGGGTTTAGGATCGAGCAAAACAACAGGAAACCCGGTACTTTCGTCCTGAACTGAAAAATATCCTTTAGAAAAATATTCCCAATCTGTAATATTGGAAAGTGAACTCATTCTAATGAATTGATCATGAGCTTTACTATCGGAGTATTTTAGACCGACTGAGTTTAACAGGTTTTTCAATTCTTCTTTATTTGTTACAAGATTATTAACACGAAGAGTAAGTGTTGGTTTATCGTTATTGGCAATTAATAATTTTTCTGTTTCATCTTTACCAAATCTTGCTAACCATCTTTTTACTATCCAGGAAGGATGTGAATAATAGGCACTGAAATAATTAATCAAATCTTCATCGGGATTAGGATATCTAATACCATCTTTACTACGTATAATATTTCTTAAAACACCATTTGCAATATCGGCATATTTTTGACCTTGCAATTTTTTAACAAATTCAACCGCCTCGTTAACAGCAGCATAGTCCGGTACTTTATCTAAAAAGAGGATTTGATAAAGAGCTACGCGAAGAGCATTTTTAATATTGGGAACAACTTTTGAGAATTGACCTTTGTAAAATCCATTTAGTATCCAGTCTATTCTTCCCATCCATCGCATAACACCATGGACAATCTCGAATAGCAAAGCTTTGTCAGCTCCAATAAGATTAGAGTTTTTTAATTCGATTTCTAATAACTTATCGAGGTAGGCATCAGTTCTATCAATCCGGTTTAAAATTTTTACAGCGAAACCTCTAACACCCTGGTAGAGATTTAATATTGCTTGATCGTTAATATTCTCATTACTCATTTAATTCAGAACTTTATTCAGTTAATTTGAAGGAAATTCTATTTAAAACAGAAAAGGGCTGTAAAATGAAACAGCCCTCAAGTTCAGTAAAAATATTTTGTTAAGCTTGTTTTAATCCGTATTTCTTCTTAAATCTTTCAACCCGACCGGTGGAATCAACAATTTTCTGTTTTCCTGTAAAGAAGGGATGACATTCTGAACAAATTTCTAGCTTAATACTGCTTACTGTAGAACGTGTTACGAATGTATTTCCACATACACATGTAACTTCACATTTTCTGTAAGTAGGATGAATACCTGTTTTCATGAATTAATACTTCCTTGCTGATTTTTGAGGTCGAAATTTACACAGGAGCGCCTAAAAAAACAAATTTTCTTCAAAAAACCTTAATTATTCCTCTCTTTTAACCTTTTTAAGCGAATCTTGTTTTGACTGTGCTTTTTTAACGGAATCCAGTAAAGCCCGATACCTTTCAATGGTTTTCTTATCGGCTTCTTCACGAATAAAAAACCCATCAAATTCCTGTACATCCTCGCCACCCTTAACAACATTAGCCTGAAGGTTATTTCTTCTTTTGTTTTCACCACTTATATAATCATCCAGAGCCACAGAACGATTACTATAAATGGGGTATTTAGAACCCGGTTTTACTACAGCATCATTTGGATTTACAGCTACGTTTAATGAAGAGGAAGAATTTTGTCTTGCTACATTTGAAGATTGTTTATTAGTTCTATCGTTGTTGATATTCTGATCGGTAATTACATTCTCATGATCTGATTGTGCTAAAATTTGCGGTGGATCGGTCATTAATGGATTATCATATTGGTCATTGCCTGGAAGAAAAACGAATAATAAAATGATAACAGTAACAACCACTGCAGAAGGAGCAAAAAACTTTATGAAATTAAACTGTTCCCTCGGCTCAGGTAGTGTTTCAAAGTTTTTATTTTGAATTCGGGTCATCAGCTGAAATTCAAAATTATCAGGTGCATTAACCCTGGGGAGTTCCTTTAAATCATTTAGTAAATTGGAAAATTGTTCTTCTTCATTATTGTAAATGTTTTTTCCCATATACCCTACTCGTTATAAATGTGTTTTAATAATTTCTGTAATTGTGTTCTCCCCCTATTAATTCTGGATTTGACAGTTCCAATAGATAATTTCTTTATGTCGGCAATTTCTTCGTAGGACAAACTCTGTATATCTCTAAGAATCACTACTTCCCTATAAACAGGTTTAACTCTTAAGAGAGCACGCTGGATCATTTCATTTTTAATTTCACTATCCGCAGATCTATCTGGAGCTAAAAATGATTTATCTTCAATTTGGATAGAACGTTCATCATCGGAATTATCAATAGAAAAAAGATTTCTTCTTTTTCTACGTTTCAATTCATTTTTAGCAAGATTACCGGCAATAGTATAAATCCAGGTTGAAAACTTAGCAAATTCTCTATAAGAGTCTTTGTTAAGGTAAAATTTAATCATAGTATCTTGAACAATATCAGTACAAGCATCCCGATCCCCCACAAATCTAAATACGAAATTCATTAATGGATCCTTATAACGCTTGACTAAAATTTCATATGCATCCAATGTATTGGAAACCTGAAATTCTTTGATTAATTCTTCGTCAGTTAAGTCTGTTAAATTCCTATTAAGTGCCAATTATACCTTAACAAATTTGATAATGTTTCAAAATTTTGCGCTCAATTTTACTTATTAACGCAGTTTTTTTCAATATTGTTTATACTTTTCTTAATTAATCCAGCAATTCCGAAATTAATATAGAAAGAATGGTTTTAGAGTCCATATTGGTCGATTTTACAGCAATATCGGCATTAAATAAAGCACCAGATACCTTGAGCAACCTCTCGTCGGTCATAAAATACTGGGCTTTTTTACAATTTACATAATAAAACCAGCTAACTTTAAGCATACTGGCTCCTTCATTATCATATACGTTGGAACGCAATAATTCCATGATCTGTGAAATTGTTGTAAAATACTTTGCCAGCATATTAATAATAAAAACTATTTCAATTCCGGCATCAATAAGATTGAAAGCTATTTCGAGAGCTTTTCCTTTATTCTTTGTTGCGAGCGAATCTTGAAGATCAAAAATAGAATATTGTTTTGTCGGAGAAACAATTTTCTTCATCACATCAAATGTTAATCGGGGATTATTTATTGAATAATTATAAATTTTCTCCAACTGCATTTCAAGTAAACTTTTATCCTCGCCAACAATTTCAATTAATCCGCGTGCAGTATTAAAATCCATTTCCAGTTTCATTTTAGATGATTTATTAACGAGCCACTCAATTAAATCATCGCCTTTCTCTACCTTAGCTTCAAAAATATATTTATGAT
>JAGXSM010000105.1 GCA_018333725.1 Melioribacter sp.
GCTAATAATAGCGATACAATTAGCAGTACCACCTCGCATTTCCGGCCCGTAGGAAGGCATCCAGCTTACTTCTTTACCTTCAATTACTCCGCCATAACAGAGAATTTGACCCATTGATAAAACACCCTGTCCTCCAAATCCGGCAATAATTATTTCTTCTGTCATATCAGATCTCCTTTAAACCGCCTTCTGCGGATTTTGTGGTACCTTTAAGTCTCCTAAAGGATAATAAGGAAGCATATTTTCTTCCAGCCATTTATTGGATTCAATTGGTGTCATTTTCCAGTTGGATGGACAGTTGCTAACAATCTCTACAAAGCTCAATCCTTTTTTCAACTCCTGATATTTAAATCCATTCATAATAGCTTTCTTAGCTTTACGAACATTGTTAGGTGTATTAACCGCAACACGGGTACAATAATAAACACCAGGTAATTGAGCAATTAATTCGGTAATTTTTAAAGGGTTACCCATTATTTCTACATCGCGACCAAATGGAGTTGTTGTGGATTTCATACCGACTAATGTTGTGGGCGCCATCTGTCCGCCCGTCATTCCATAAATTCCGTTGTTAATAAATATCATCAGTATATTTTCACCGCGGTTGCATGTATGAATTGTTTCACCGGTTCCAATAGCAGCTAAATCGCCATCACCCTGATATGAAAAAACATATTTATCCGGTAATACTCTTTTAATACCTGTTGCAACAGCACTTGCGCGTCCGTGGGCAGCTTCAGTCATATCCATGTTTAAATAGTTGTATGCAAACACTGAACAACCAACAGGTGCAACACCAATTGTTTCGTCCTGAATATCAAGCTCTGCAACTACTTCTGCAATTAATCGATGAGCAACACCATGACCACATCCAGGACAATAATGCATCGGAGTATCTATAAGTGTTTCCGGTTTTTCATAAACCAGGTTCTCATTTGAGCAGAGACTTTCTTCTGCAATCATAGTTTCGAAGTGCTTTTCTTCTTCAAGTAATCTTTTCTCGTTCATGCTGTTTCTCCTACATAAATTTCTTCAATCTTGTTAAGTATTTCTTCCGGTGTTGGAATTATACCACCCATCCTTCCTGTGAATTCAACCGGAATTTTTCCATTAACGGCAAGTCTTACATCTTCAACCATTTGACCGGCATTCATTTCAACAGTTAGAAATGCTTTAACATTATCTGCAAGTTGATTAAGTGCCTTATACGGATAAGGGAATAAAGAAATTGGTCTGAATACTCCAACCTTAATTCCTTTTTCTTTTGCAAGTTGCGCAGCTTTCTGGCAAATTCTTGCAACAAGTCCAAACGCAACAAGAACTAAATCTGCATCTTCACAGTCGATCATTTCATATCTTATTTCTTCCACTTCAATTGCTTTATATTTTTTCTGAAGATGAAGATTAATTTCCTGCATTTTATCCGGTTGAATATGAAGCGAAGTAATAATAGTTCGTTCTCTATCTTTTGTTTTTCCAGTAGTTGCCCACGGATAAATTTCGTTGGTTCTTGGCATCTGCGGAAATAATTCAACTTTTTCCATCATCTGTCCTAATGCACCATCGGAAAGAATCATTACCGGATTTCTCCACTTGAAAGCCAGATCGAAACCTAATTTAACATGATCAACCATTTCCTGAACTGTTGATGGTGCTAATACAATTAACCTGTAATCTCCATGACCTCCACCTTTAACGGTCTGGAAATAATCACCTTGCGATGGCTGAATTGTGCCGAGACCCGGACCGCCACGAACAACATTTACCAATAAGCAAGGTAACTCAGCACAAGCAATGTATGAAATTCCTTCTTGCATTAAACTGATTCCCGGTGATGAAGAAGAGGTCATAACTTTCTTACCGGTTCCCGCGGCGCCATAGATCATGTTGATTGAAGCAATTTCACTTTCTGCCTGAAGAACAACCATGCCGGTTCTTTCCTTAGCATGCTGGGTTAAATACTCTAACACTTCCGATTGAGGTGTTATCGGATATCCAAAGTAACCATCGCATCCGGATCTAATAGCTGCTTCTGCAAGGGCTTCATTACCTTTCATTAATTTTAGTTCTTTCATGATTGCACCGTTACTGTTATATCGCCGGTAACATTTGTAATTGTTGCAACAGGTTCTTTCTTTTTATCTGTCTTTCTATAAACCTTTATTATTCCCTCTGGACAAACAAGTGCGCAGTTTGTACAACCCGTACAATTGTCCACTATTCGAACAATATAATGATATCCTTTTGAATTGAGTTTACGAGAAAGTTCAAGAGATCCCTGTGGACAGGCAGCAGCACAAAGCTCACATCCTTTACATTTCTCGATATCAATTAAGATATCTCCTTTAACTTTTGCCATTTATTACCTCTTCAGTTATTTAAAACAAAAAAGGTTATAGATTATCTATAACCTTTACGGTGAATTATAAAAATTGCTGTTTCGATTAGAATTCTTGGCATTTTACTCTTTTTTAATTGTTAAAATAATAGAAACTAACGTGCCAAAAATGTTAAACTTTTACTTCGATAACAGCATAAAAATAAGGATTATTTTTGAAAAACAAACGGTCTTACAGGAAATATTCTTATTCCATATAAAGATTTTCAATCTGGTTTTCAGATATGAGAAATGGGGCTAATAATTAAGAATAATTTCAAAAATTATCAGACTAATTCAGCATGTTTATCGGCATGATAAGAACTTCTTACCAACGGAGAAGATTCTACAGCTTTCAATCCTATTTTTAAGCCGAATTCCTTATAAAACTTAAACTCGTCGAGTGTTACAAAACGATGAACGGGTAAATGATTTTTTGTAGGTTGAAGATACTGACCAATGGTCATAATCTCGCAGCCATGTTCATAAAGATCAGTAATTAATTCCATTATCTCTTCTTTTGTTTCACCAATTCCAACCATTATTCCACTCTTAGTTCTTAATCCATTATTTCTGAACCATTGAATAAGTTCTAAACTGCGCTCATATTTTGCTTGAGGACGGACAGCATGATAAAGTCTATTAACCGTTTCGAGATTATGATTAAGAATATCGGGAGGATTTTGTAAAATGATCTGAAATGATTCGACTTCACCTTTGAAATCCGGAATAAGAATTTCTATTGTTGTATCAGGCATTTTTTGTCGGATCAATTTAGCAGTCTCGGAGAAAATTGAAGCACCGCCGTCTTTTAATTCGTCGCGGTTCACCGATGTTATAACCGCATGTTTTAGTCCCATAGCTTCAACTGATTCAGCAACTCTTCTCGGTTCATCAAGATCAAGTTCTGTTGGTAAACCAACTTTAACATTACAAAATCCGCAACTACGTGTGCATGTATCTCCAAGTATCATAAATGTGGCGGTTTTCCTGTTCCAGCATTCTGCAAGATTAGGACATTTAGCTTCTTCGCAGACTGTATTAAGTTTACTTTTACGCATAAGTTCGTAAACGTTTTTATAGTTTTCCCCGCTCGGCAATCTTACTTTAAGCCAATCCGGTCTTTTACCTAATTCCGGTCTTTGTTTTTCAATTTCTTCAGCAAACTTTTTTTGATGTTGATTAATCATCTTTCCCTCATTTAATCCTGATCTTGCTCTTAATCATAATCTTTGTCATTACTTAATTAAACAATATTTGTATCAAAATTTTCTAATGTGTCTTTAACCGATTTAAGGAATTTGCCGCCGAGCATACCATCAACCAGACGGTGATCGTGGCTAAGTGAAAGGTACATCATCGGTTTGATTGCAATATGCTCCATTCCATCAACTTCAACTACAACCGGTTTCTTAGTAACAGCGCCTACTCCAAGAATTCCAACTTCCGGTTGATTAATAATAGGTGTTCCGAATA
>JAGXSM010000106.1 GCA_018333725.1 Melioribacter sp.
CTATAATGAACGGGTTTGAAGCAACTGAAAAAATAAGGCAGATGCCGGAGTATAAGAACATTCCAATTATTGCACTTACTGCATTTGCTATGAAAGGTGACCGCGAAAAATGTCTAGAGTCCGGTGCTACAGATTATATTCCAAAACCAATTGACTCGAAAGAATTTATTGATAAAGTAAAGTATTATACTAACGCATAAGTTATCTTGCATTAATTCTCTTAATTGAAAATCCTCAACGGCAATTATCATTGCTGATATTTTGGCAACGATGTAATTAATACTTACCGAATACCGCTAATTACAATCAACTTTTTTATATTTGCGCCAGCTATAAAATATTTTAGAGTTTATTGTGAAAGAAATTAGAGTCCGATTTGCCCCTTCTCCAACAGGTTATTTGCATGTAGGCGGTTTACGCACTGCTCTCTATAATTATCTGTATGCAAAGAAAAATAATGGAAAATTTATTCTAAGAATTGAAGACACTGACCGTAACCGATATGTAGAAGGTGCTGTTGAAAATCTGACTGCTGCATTAAATTGGGCTGGACTTGATTACAACGAAGGACCTGATATTGGCGGTAATTACGGACCTTATATGCAGTCCCAACGGCTGGAGATTTATAAAAAACATGCTGATGAACTAATTGCTAAAGGAGAAGCTTATTACTGCTTCTGTTCTGCGGAACGGCTTCAAAAACTACGCGAAGAACAGGAGAAGCAGAAGCTGCCCCAGGCGAAATACGATAAACATTGCCTTTCACTTTCAAAGACAGAAATTGAACAAAACCTTAAGAACAATCTTCCTTATGTTATTCGTCTTAATGTAAAACCGAATCAGAAAATTATTTTTGATGATATAATACGTGATCGCGTGGAGTTTGATAGTAATAATGTTGATGACCAGGTTCTAATTAAAAGCGATGGTTATCCTACATATCATCTTGCAAATGTTGTTGATGATCATTTAATGGAAATAAGCCATGTTATACGTGGCGAGGAATGGCTTTCATCAACACCCAAACATGTATTGTTATATGATGCTTTTAAATGGGAAAGACCAAAGTTTGCTCACCTACCTCTTCTGCTCAATCCGGATAAATCGAAATTAAGCAAGCGGCAAGGTGATGTTGCTGTTGAAGATTACCGTGATAAAGGTTACTTGAAAGAAGCCCTTATTAACTTTGTCGCTCTTCTTGGCTGGAATGCAGGTGACGATAAAGAATTTTATTATATGAATGAATTGATCGAAAAATTCTCACTCGATAGAGTTAATAAAGCCGGAGCCGTGTTCGATATTCAAAAACTGAACTGGCTTAATGCAGAGCATTTAAGAAAAATGCATGATGATGATATTCTTAAATTGCTTAAAAAGGAAATTCTCAACTCTCAATTCTCAACTCTCAATTTACCGGATAATTATCTTTTTCAAATAATTACTGCAATGAAAGAGAGAGTAGCATTTGTAAAAGAATTTATTACAACCTGCCAATACTTCTATACTCCAACTACAGAGTATGAACAAAAGTCAGTTGAAAAGAACTGGAAACCGGAAACACCAGAACATTTACGTAAGCTTATTGATGAGTTTAAACTGCTCGATAATCCTTCTAAAGAAGATTTTGAACATGCATTCGGAAAAACAGCAGAGCAATTAGGAATTGGCAAAGGTAAATTGATTCATCCATTGCGTCTCGCTGTTTCAGGTCAAAGCACAGGACCGGGAATGTTTGATCTTCTTTTCATTTTGGGAAAGGATGAAGTAATAAAGAGAATTGAAAAAGCCATTGAGGTTTTAGGTTAGGAATTCAATTCGGGAACTCTACCAAGAGTTTATCGGTTTAGCTTCATAAAAACTATGAAACTATATACTTTTTACTACGAACAGAAAATAAAAATTTCACTTGATGAAGCATGGGAGTTCTTCGCATCACCAGAAAACCTTAGAAAGATTACCCCGCCTTATATGGGTTTTGAAATTACATCTAATTTTAAGAACGAAAAAATGTATGCAGGAATGATAATCGCTTACATTGTAAAACCGGTATTAAATATTCCAATGCGGTGGGTAACCGAAATTACACATGTTAAAGAGAAAGAATATTTTATAGATGAACAGCGGTTTGGTCCATATAAATTCTGGCACCACTTACATCAATTTAGAATTGAGGGTGGAAAATTGATAATGGTAGATAATGTTAATTATGCTCTCCCCTTTGGAATTTTCGGTAGAATTGCTCATAAATTATTTGTTAGAAATCGTATAAAAGAAATATTTAATTATAGAAAGAAAGTCTTAGATGAATTATTCACCTAGATTTCTACTAATTGTGTATAATTTGTATTGCACACAGATTTAACTGATGAAACTGATTTAAACTGATCAGCTTTAATCTGCTTAATCCATTCGATCGGTGGGCTATTTTTTTATATTATATTTCTACTTTTTCCAACTATCTTTTAATGTAACGGTTCTATTGAAAACCAGTTTTTCATTCGTTGTGTACTTAAAATCAACACAAAAATAGCCCATGCGTTCAAACTGAAATTTATCTAACGGTTTAGAATTTTTAAGAGATGGTTCTAATTTTGCATTAGAAATAACTTCCAGTGAATTTGGATTTAATTTACCAAGCCAATCTTCATCAGCTCCCGGATTTTCAACGGTAAATAATCGGTCGTACAATCTTACTTCAGCATCAAAACAATTCTTAGCAGAAACCCAGTGAATAACCCCTTTAACTTTTTTATTACTCGACCCGGCTCCGCTCTTGGTTTCAGGATCATAAGTACATCTTAATTCAATAACATCACCATTATCATTCTTTATCACTTCTTCGCATTTAATTATATATGCATAACGTAATCTTACTTCCCCTCCCGGAACAAGTCTGTAAAATCCCTTAGGAGGATTTTCCATAAAATCACTCTGTTCAATAAATAATTCTCTGCTGAATGGAATTTTTCTTGTTCCGGCATCAGGGTCTTCTGGATTATTAACAGCTTCCAATTCCTCCTCGCTATCATAATTAGTAATGACAACCTTTAGTGGTTTTAGAACCGCCATTACTCTATTAGCTCTCTTATTAAGATCATCTCTTATAGCATACTCCAGAAGAGCAATATCTGTTAGTGCATCACGCTTAGCTACTCCTATTATTTCGGCAAAATTTCTGATTGATTCAGGTGTATATCCCCTTCTGCGGTAACCAGAAATAGTAGGCATACGTGGATCGTCCCATCCGTCAACAAATCCTTCTTTTACCAGTTGCAACAATCTTCGTTTGCTCATTACTGTGTAGCTTAAATTGAGCCGTGCAAATTCAATCTGCTGAGGATGATGAACACCAAGTTGATCTAAAAACCAATCATATAGCGGACGGTGATTTTCAAATTCAAGAGTACAAATGGAATGAGTTATTCCTTCAATTGAATCTTCATTACCATGAGCCCAATCGTAGGTTGGATAAATACACCAGTCGTTACCCTGTCGATGATGTTCCTCATGAACGATACGATACATAATAGGATCGCGTAAGTTAATGTTAGGCGAACTCATATCAATTTTAGCACGTAGCGTTTTAGAACCGTTAGGAAACTCGCCTTTGTGCATTCTCTCGAACAATTCTAAATTTTCTTCGATAGTTCTATTACGGTAAGGTGACTCTTTACCTGGTTCGGTAAGTGTACCGCGTGACTGCCGAATTTCATCTGCATTTAAATCGCAAACGTATGCCTTCCCTTTCTTTATTAAGTCCACAGCCCACAGGTACATCTGTTCAAAGTAATCGGAGCCATAAAGTATTCTGTCTTCAAAATCGCCGCCAAGCCATTTAACGTCCTCTATTATTGAGTCAACATATTCCTGTTCTTCTTTCTCTGGGTTTGTATCATCAAAACGTAGATTGAACTTACCGTTATAATCGCGTGCAATTCCATAATTCAAACAGATCGATTTAGCATGACCTATATGAAGATACCCGTTTGGTTCGGGAGGAAATCTTGTATGAACATTTCCGCCCCATTTATTGGTTTTCAAATCTTCATCAATTATTTCATAGATGAAATTCTTTGATTTACCTCCAACCGGATTAGTTGATTTAATATCAATATTGTTCATAACAGTCCAAATTTTGTGTGTAAAAATAATCATTTGAAAACGAGTTACCAATCTGTAATCTCAACAAAGAAATTATTAGATTTATTTAAGATTATTAAATAATTGCCCGGAATATTTTATGAAAAGTATCGTAAGACTATCTTTTATAACTATTTTATTTCTCACTATTGTTAATCATGCTCAAACAGTTGATGAAATTTATCCCTATCTGGAAAAACTCTGTAAAGAATTCCATCAATATCCGGAATTATCATTACAAGAAGAGATAACATCAAAAAGGATTGGTGAAGAGCTCCGAAAACTTGGATTTGAAGTAACTGAGAAAGTTGGCAGATATGGATTGGTGGGAATTCTCAAAAATGGTGAAGGTAAAAAATTATTGATAAGAACTGATATGGATGCTTTACCTATAGATGAAAATACGGGTCTCCCCTTTTCCAGTAACAACAAAGGAGTTATGCATGCATGCGGACACGATATCCACATGTCGGTTTTTATTGGTGTAGCAAATATTCTTGCCAATAATAAGAACAATTGGAAAGGAAC
>JAGXSM010000107.1 GCA_018333725.1 Melioribacter sp.
GCCAATTTTTCTTCCGGGGACTTCTGAACTTTTTGTTTCATAATTACACTCCTTTAAGTGTGAGACAATTATTAAAAATATCGAGATTAGAGGCAATCATTTTTTGCCAAATAATGAAGCACTCCGCTACGCTTCGTGCTTCATTATTAATCCCTTTTTCTCTACACCAAGTGTGTCTCATATTTTAGGAGTGCAGTATAAATCGATGGTTTGGAATTTATCCAAGATTTTAGGACTACATTTGCTTATTGTAATTTTAATAGTTTTGAAACGATTTAATTAAAAACGAATAGCTTATGAATGGTTATAAAAGGTTGTTTTTTATCATAAAAAAGGGAAATAAAATTTTTTAAAGATTTTTCTTGACAAAGAAAGATTTGTGTATTATTTTTGTTAGTGAGTGATAACTAATATATAATACGGAGAAGAGCTTGGCACGAATAAGTACAGAAGAAAGGCAGCGGATCATTGTAGATGAAGCGATCAGGATAATACATGAATCAGGATATCAATCCTTTTCAATAAGGGAGCTTTCAAAGAGGGTTGGCATATCGGAGCCAGCAATTTACAGACATTTTTTAAATAAGGAAGACATAGTTCTAGGAATCCTGGGCAGGTTTAATGAATTCGATCAGCATTTATTTAATAATATTAACGAAAAAGAGACGCCTAAAGAAAGGATACAGAGTTTTGTAAAGTTTCACTTTGATTTTCTAGAAAATCACCCTGAGATGACATCAATAATATTTGCAGAAGATATGTTCAATCAAAGTAAGATTATAAAGGAAAAGATGATGCAAATAATAATCAAACGAAAAGGCGTGATAAAAGGAATAGTAGAAGAAGCGAAGCAGAAAAAACAGATTGTTGATATCGAATCGAGTGAATTATTAACTGTAATATTAGGATACATAAGATTAGTGGTATTAGAGTGGCGATTAAGCAATTTCACTTTTTCCCTATCGGAACGCGGGAAAAAAACAGTTGATACACTTGAAAAATTACTGATTATGAAGCCATAATATTTTTTTAAATTAAATCTTAGTGAATATTAACTAACGTAATTATATGAAAACAGAAGAAATAAAATATCGAGAAATAATAAGCGGATTCATCAGGGAAAGAATCTTAGATGAAGGATTCACCAGAATTACGTTGGATGCCTTGACAGCAAAGGTAGGAATTAGCAAAAAGACGATATACAAATATTACCCTACAAAAGAGGATCTAGTAAAGTCAGTAATAAGAGAAGAGATATTAAGAGCATACAATAACTTGATAATCTTACTCCAAGAAGCAAGTCCAATGATAATAAAAGTTGAAAAATTATCAGAGATAATAAAAGAGCACATAATATTATTTAATGATAACTCCTTTGAGAAATTAAAGACTGAATACAGAAACATTTGGAAAGACGTTCTATTATTCAGAAAAGAAAAAGTATTCCCTCTTATAAATTTACTAATTGATCATGCAAAAAAGCATAGTTTGATAATAGACTACCCAAATGAATTAATAATAAAAATATTCAGCAATTCCTTATTGCTCTCAACAGAAAAAAAATATTTAACACAAAGCAGAGAAAATTTCCATGCTCTTTACGAAATGACATTCGAAATTTTATTAAAAGGGATACTTACCAAAAAAGGCGAAAAATTATTAGCAATAAACAAGAGGATGAAAAATGAAAACAAGCAAAATCTTAACAATTCTTGCACTTTTGGTAACAATTTACGGATGCAACAGTAACAACAACTTAACAATAGAGGCAACCGGAACTATGGAAACAACCAATGTTATAGTGAGTTCAAGGA
Organism: Melioribacter sp.; assembly: GCA_018333725.1. GTDB lineage: Bacteria > Bacteroidota > Ignavibacteria > Ignavibacteriales > Melioribacteraceae > DSXH01. The sequence goes on from JAGXSM010000107.1 coordinate 1,815, forward strand.
ATGCCGGTGAAATAGAATCAATTTTATTTGCCGAGGGTGATCATGTTGACGCCGGCGATACTATTTTAATTATCGATCACGAAAACCTGGGATATCAATTAGAACAGGCACTAGCTGGAGAGCAAATTGCACAAGCACAACTTGATTTAATGCTTAAAGGAGCAAGAATTGAAGATATAAAACAAGCCGAAGAAATGATGAAACAAGGCGAAGTAAATTTTAATAGCGCTAAAAACGATTTTGAAAGATATAAACAATTATTGGAAAGCAAATCAATTTCCAAGAAGCAATTTGAAGATATGAATGCACGATACGAAGTTGCATTAGCTCAATATAATTCAGCAAAAGAAAATTTTCAGAAAGTAAAAAAGATATTCCGCCTTGAAGAAATTGAACAAGCAAAAGGAAATCTTAAAAAAGCAAAGGCCGCGGTCAATCTCCTTAAAAAGAATATAAGCGATAGTTATGTAACTTCCCCATTAAATGGATTTATAGTTAAAAAGTTTATTGAAGCTGGTGAAGCCGTAACACCAATGTCATCTTTATTTAAGGTTTCAAATCTATCAACTGTTGAACTGGTAATTTATGTATCCGAAGTTGAATTGGGCAAAATTAAGCTCGGGCAAAAAGCAGAAGTAACTATTGATACTTACCCGGATAGAAAGTATGAAGGCAAAGTAATCTACATATCACCGGAGGCAGAGTTCACCCCTAAAAATGTTCAAACAAAAGATGAAAGAACAAAACTTGTCTTTGCTGTAAAAATAGAAGTTGTTAACAAAGACTTTGACTTGAAGTCAGGTATGCCCGCAGACGCAATAGTGCATTTATAAATCGAACATGAGAAAATAATAATGGAAGCAGTAATTAAAATAAATGAATTAAGAAAAAGCTACGGTTCGATAGCAGCAGTTGATGGAGTTAGCTACGAAATTAATAGTGGAGAGATGTTTGGATTAGTCGGACCTGATGGTGCGGGTAAAACTTCAACAATGAGAATGTTAGTAGGATTATTAAGTCCCGATGCAGGTAATGCAGAAGTTTTGGGATATGATCTGCAGACACAAAAGAATTTAATAAAGGATGGAATTGGATATTTATCCCAGCGATTCTCTCTCTACGGTGATCTTTCAATTGATGAGAACATCGAATTTTTTGCCGATATACACGGTGTAAAAAATTATAAAGAACGTCGGAATGAGTTGCTTGAATTTACAAGATTAACTCCATTCAGGGATCGTCTAGCAGATAAACTTTCGGGCGGAATGAAACAAAAACTAGCGCTTGGCTGCACATTAATTCATAAACCAAAAATAATTTTCCTCGATGAACCAACAACAGGTGTTGATCCCGTTTCAAGAAGAGATTTCTGGAAAATTCTGTCAAATCTTTTAAAAGACGGCATCACAATTTTTATGACTACCCCCTACCTTGATGAAGCTGAAAGATGTAACAGAATCGCGCTGATGGATAAGGGAAAAATAATAAGCTGCGACACACCAAAGAAAGTAAAAGATTCGATAAATATGCAAGTGATTGAAATTGTTTGCAGTCCTATTAGAGAGGCTTACAACGCAATTAAATCAGCTGCCGATTTTGAAGTGCAAATGTATGGCGACAGACTGAATGTTTCAGTTTTTGAATATGAGCGTGATTACACGATAATTAAGAAATTATTTGATGAAAACTCTATCATAGAAACGGATAAAAGGTTAATAACTCCATCACTTGAAAATGTATTTATCCATTTAATGAACAAGCCCCAAAATGTTGGATTAACTTAAAGCAAGCAGAAATTAAAAAAGGAAATGATAATGAAAAAAATATTAATGTTAATTCTTTTTGCCGGCTCTTTATTCGCTCAGGAAAGAGTCTTAACTCTAAAAGAAAGTCTGGAAATAGGATTGCGGAATAGCAAGGATCTGAAAATCTCGCAATCAAAAATAAATTATTCTGATGCCAAACTTTCAGAAATAAACAGCCAGTTTTTACCGCAGTTCAAACTTTTTGGAAATTATACAAGATTGAGCGAAAACATACCAGCATTTGAATTTACGTCACCATTTTTCCAAAATGCAATTAGAGTTTCAGAACCTCTTTATAATAATTATACTTTTAAGCTGGGATTTACGCAGCCAATATTTACCGGCTTTAAACTTATCTCTTCCAGAAGTGCAGCAAAGTATAACCTACAAGCTTCAGAAAGTGATTACTCAAAAGAAGAAAACGAAGCAGCATTTAATATCTACAATGCATATTGGAACTACTATAAAGCCGATGAAATAGAGAATGTAATTGCACAAACATTGAAACAGATAGAAGATCATTTAAAAAACACGAAAAATTTTTATGACCAGGGATTAGTTTCAAAGAATGATTTATTGAAACTGGAAGTTCAAAATTCCAACACACAATTACTTCTTATAGAAGCGGAGAATAATTTAAAGATTGCAAGGATGGCTTTTAATAAAACGATCGGGATAGAGCTGGACGCCCAAACTAAAGTGGCAGCAAAGGAGCAATCGCAAGGTAAAGTTAGTTATGACTTAATAGAAATAATAGGGGAA
>JAGXSM010000108.1 GCA_018333725.1 Melioribacter sp.
ACTTCTAACGGGTTCGGACTCTTATTGAAAGCAGATGCCAACACACTCCTTTCATCAAATCTTTATGTGTTGGTAGGACTCGATCTTAGATATGATATAACAGGGGAATTATCATCGGGATCCGGGAAAAAGATAATAAACTTTACTAATAACGAAAATGTGAACCTCAATACAATTTCTGTCGGCTTGAAAGTCGGTGTAACTTACTTATTCTAAAAGGATTTTATGAACATTATCGAAGCAATTATTTTAGGAATAATTCAGGGATTAACTGAATTTATCCCAATAAGCAGTACCGGGCATTTAACTGTTGCGGGTAAACTAATGAATCTAATTTCTGATGTTAATCCCGAAAGATGGACAGCGTTTATTGCTGTAATTCAACTCGGCACTTTGATGTCTGTTATTATATTTTTCTGGAAAGATCTATGGCTGATTTTAAGAGATTTTATTCAAGATGTTATTATTAGCAGAAAAAGTTTTTCTGAACAAAGTAATAATTCACGAATGGGATGGTATCTTATTATAGCAACCGTTCCTGTAGCGATAATAGGAATAGGATTTAAGGATATTATTGAAGGAGCTTTAACAAAAAATTTATATGTTATTGCCGGAAGTTTAATTGTTCTGGCTTTAATTTTAGCTATTGCTGAAAAGACTGGAAAGTTTAACCGTTCTGCCGGTGATATTAAATGGTACGATGCTTTAATAATTGGTTTGGCTCAATCACTGGCTTTAATACCGGGGTCTTCCCGATCGGGCACAACAATTACCGCCGCCATTTTCTTAGGATTTAGTAGAGAAACTGCTGCACGGTTTTCATTTTTAATGAGCATACCTGCTATTACTGCAAGCGGTTTACTACAATTCTACCAGGCACTTAAATACATCGATACCAGCGGTATTATTACTATGGCTGTTGCTACTATTGTCTCAGGTATATTCGGTTATTTATCAATAGAATTTTTGTTAAGGTACTTAAGAAAAAAATCCACTTTTATTTTTATCATTTATCGAATTGTTATCGGTATAATTATATTAGTAATGATTTATAACGGTGTAATTAAACCTTAAGGAGGGAAATAATGATCAACAGATTATTAAGTATAATCTTAATTGGTGTTTTGATAATATCCTGTTCAGAAAATAATAAACAAAATCAAGCTCAAGAAAACATCCAAACAAATATAGAAAAGGGAGATACTTTGGATAATCTAATGGAATTGAAGAATAACGAAAAATTAATTGCAACAGTGCAAACTAATATGGGAACATTCGAAATAGAATTGTTTGCACACGATGTACCCAGAACTGCCAAGAATTTTGCTGGTCTGGCAATTAAAGGTTATTACGACGGAATTATTTTCCACAGAGTAATAAAAGATTTTATGATACAGGGTGGAGATCCTACCGGAACCGGAATGGGTGGCGAAAGTATTTATGGTGCAAAATTTGAAGATGAATTTGTTCCTTCTTTAATGCATGATTCCCCCGGAATTTTATCAATGGCTAATGCTGGTCCCAATACCAATGGAAGTCAGTTCTTTATTACTGTTGTTGCTACACCTTGGCTAAATGCACGTCATACTGTTTTTGGAAAAGTGATTAAAGGAATGGATGTTGTTTATGCAATTAGCCAGGTTCCTACAAATAACATGGATCGTCCTGTTGATAATGTAGTAATGCAAAAAGTTACAGTTGAAAAAAGAGCAATCTGATTTAAATGCAGCAGAATGAATTTTTTACATCGCGCTGGGGACTAATTCTATCAACACTTGGAATAGCAGTTGGTACAGGTAATATATGGCGGTTTTCCAGGGTTGTTGCTCAAAATGGCGGCGGTTCATTCTTAATTCCATGGGTAATTTTTTTATTAATATGGTCGGTTCCATTAATAATTGCCGAGTTTGCATTAGGTAAATCAACCAGGTTATCACCAATAGGCGCAATAGGTAAAACAGCCGGAAAGAATTTTGCATGGATGGGGGCATTTATTACGTTTGTTTCAACAGCAATTATGTTCTATTATTCGGTTGTTGCCGGATGGTGTATAAGGTACTTCGTTTCCGCTTTCTCCGGCGATTTGTTTAATACAGCAAATCATTTGAGTTACTGGCAGCAATTCTCTGAAAGCGGAATGCCCGTTTTTTTTCATTTAGTGGCTATGGTTATTGGGGGATTTGTAATTTATAAAGGTGTTGTTAAAGGAATTGAAAAAGCAAATCGTTTTCTGGTCTCTTCGTTACTTATTATCCTTATCATCCTTCTGATAAGAGCGGTTACTCTTCCTAATGCAATTGAAGGGATTAAATATTTATTTACACCCAAGTTAGAATTCATTCTCGATTATAAAGTCTGGTTAAATGCTTTAACTCAAAATGCATGGGATACAGGTGCCGGTTGGGGTTTAATTATGACCTATGCAATCTATATGAAAAAGAAAGAAGATATTGCTCTTAATGCTGCATTGATTGGATTTGGAAATAATTCGGTTTCTCTAATTGCCGGCATTACAATTTTTTCAACTGTCTTTGCATTAAGTTCTACAGACGCAATGATGCAGATTTCACAATCTGGTCCGGCTAACACTGGTTTAACATTTATTTATCTGCCATTGTTATTTTCTAAAATGTCGGATAGTATAATTGTAAATACAATATTTGCATCACTCTTTTTTATGGCCTTGTCCTTTGCTGCACTTACTTCACTTTTTTCAATGATTGAATTAGCTACAAAAACAACAATGGACTTCGGTTTATCACGAAAGAAATCAATCTTAATTGTTGCAAGCGCCGGGTTTATTCTTGGGATTCCATCGGCGTTAAATATGAAGTTCTTTATTAATCAGGATTGGGTTTGGGGCGTCGGATTAATATTAAGCGGCGCGTTTATTTCTTTTGCGTTGATTAAATATGGTGTTGATAAATTTAGAACAAATATTATTAATGGTTTTGGCAGCGATATTAAAATAGGTAAATGGTATAATATAATTATTACTTACCTGGTTCCAATTGAGGTAACTGTTCTTCTTTTTTGGTGGTTGATTTCTTCTACAACCTGGGATCCAGAATGGTGGAATCCATTTCATGCTGAGAACTTAGGCACTTGTTTAGCTCAATGGTTTATTGTTTTATCACTGTTTATCATGTTGAATAAAACATTTGTAAAAAATGTCCTGAAAAACGAGAATTAAATGGAAACTATTATAACAGCAGTCCTGGTGATTGGAACTGTTTGGGGTGGAGTTATTATATTTATACGAAAAGCGATTCAATTCGAAAAAAGTAAAAAAGAAATTCCTGAGTAAATGGCAAAATCTAAGCTCCCTTCGGTTAATGACGTTTCAAAATTTCTTACAAAGGAAAAACTTCTTCCTATCTATTTCCTTTTTGGAGAGGATGATTATGCCATAGATACAACTATTGAGGAAATCAGAAAAAAAATTGAACCGATGGTTGATTCTGAATTTGATAAGGAATTCATAACTCTTAATAAAAGTAGTAATCTAACTCAAATTCTGGATCTTGCTTACTCTTTTCCATTTGGTGGTGGAAAGAAATTATTAGTGTTAAAGAATTTTGAAAATCTAAACAATAAAAAAGAATTGAACCAATTCATTCTTAATCCACCGGAGTTTTCAATATTAATTTGTGCCTACTATGGTAAAATAAACGATATTAATAAAGAACCATATTCATTGCTGGTAAATCATAAATATATTTTTGAAGCTAAGGTAGAGAAAGGCGATGATTTAATTGAGTGGCTC
>JAGXSM010000109.1 GCA_018333725.1 Melioribacter sp.
GTTAAAAGTTGATTGGTTTGATTATGTTCTTATTAATAGTGTCTGGGGACTATCCTCAACAGAAGTATATGCATCCGGATTTTGTTATCAACCATTCCCTACTTCAAAAGAGAAAAATAATTATGGAGTGGTATTTAAATATGATGGTAAAGAATGGAAACAGATAAATTTGCCCATCAAATACACCAATTTTGGTTTTGTTAGAAAAGATAAAAACGGATTTCTTTATATAGCCGCATTTAATTCTGATTCCACGCTCGGTGAAATTTATAGTTATGATGGAATTTCGTTTAGCAATATTGTGACTTTTAATGATCTTCCTTATTTAGTTGATGTTGCCGGCTCAGTTTATACACATATAGAAAAGAAAATTTCCAGGTTAATTAATGGTGGTTTTAATGTATTGCAAAATCTTTCAGGTAGCGAATTATACAACGCAATTTTGGGAGGAAGAAGTATAAAAGATTTTTTTGCAATTTCAAAAAATGGGATTGGTCATTATAACGGATCAGATTTTGTTCAGGTTTATCCATTAGCATTTAGAGTATTTGTTCCGGCAACATTAATTTTTGAAAAGGATGTCTTTTTTCTATTAGCAGATAACAACATTAGAAAAACAAGAATTTTGCATGGAAAACTAATTGAATAGGAGGAAAGAATAAAAAAAAAGTAACTTATTTAAGATTGGGCTGGAGAGTGAGGAAGCACTCTCCAAGCCCGGATGCAAACAAAAAAAGGCTGTTCACCTTCTGGGTAAGTACTATGTACCCCCATTTTTATTTGCACCTAAAAATTAATCATTTGTTATTTAACTATCTAACAATTGTTAAGGAGAAAATTATGAAAAAGATATTTTTTATTGGCCTCGTAATTTTTTGTTTATTTATCTCATTGGTTAATGCTCAAAGTTACTCGGTCTCAATTACATCAGGGAGTAATATTGCGGGTTCGCCAGTAAGTTATAATGAAACAGCTATTCGTATTACATTTACCTGGAGTGGCCAAAAAATCGAGCCTTCTTACGTATGGAAGTTTAAATTATCATTTGGTTTTCCCCCGGGCGTTCTTCAAAAGAGCGGACAAACAGAAGAATACTGGACTGATGAGAATTCGCCATATTTTGATGTTGTTGGTTACACTCTTTTGCAACATATATGCAGTATACAGATGTATGAGTTTACTTCTTCTGGAACAAATCTTGGTCAAAGGGCTTCAACATCAAGCAGTGTTATACCGATGCAAAAAGTATTTGTGGGAAGTAACTTTGGAGGGAATGTTTCTGTAAATGGTTCAACTACTGCTAGCGGAACAAGTTTTGATTTAGGTCCGGGTCAGAGCTTAAATTTATCTGCAATTGAAAATCAGTCAGATTCACAAGGTTATATGATGGTCTGGGGTTCAACAAGTAGGTGGAGTTCAAATACTACTTGGTACTCATATTCAAAGAATTCTTCTTATTCTGCTAACAGCAGTCAAAACGGAGCAACAATTACCGCAGAATTAAAACGAGTCTGTGCAATTACTTTCAGCGGACCGGTTTTGTCAGGAGGAAATTATTACTATTCCACTCCATTAACAGCAATTGAAGGAACGCCAGTTGAAGTCACTGCTCTTGGATGTACAAGTAGTGATTATATTGATCAAGCTTTTTCATCGTGGTAAGATAATAACACTCAAAACCTGAGAAGTTTCATTGTGAATAGCAATACAAGTTATGGAATTAATTATGTTGGTATTAAGCCAAACAATGGTTACAAAAATTTACAATTTGTTGGATCAACAGGACAGAATATTCAATTACAATGGAGCGAACACCCTAATAGTGCTGTTAACCAATATCAGATCTGGAGAAGAGTAAAACACAATGGTGTTACCGGTCCAGATACTCAAATAGGAACTGTTGGAAGGGGAGTCTGTTCATTTACCGACTATGAATATGTATATACTTCTTCCTATTCAGATGATTTGTTATGGTATGATGTAAGAGCTTATTATTCTACTGCTGGAACTTATGCCGATGCAGAGTATAATGCAGCTTTTGGAAAAATTGATTTATTGAAGGAAGAAAAATCAAATTTAGCAACAGAAATTTCTAATGAATTGCCGAACAAATTTGATTTAAGTAACTATCCCAACCCATTCAATCCAACAACAACAATTAACTATCAATTACCTGAAAAAAGTTTTGTAACACTTAAGGTGTTTGATATTCTTGGTAATGAGATAGCAACATTAGTAAACGAGAACAAACCCGCTGGATATCACTCTGTAATCTTTGATGCAGGTCATTCCGAGCGAGGTCGAGGAATGACAAGCGGTGTTTATATTTACACGCTTTCTGCTAATGGAATTGTTCAATCTAAAAAGATGCTACTTGCAAAGTAAATCAACCGTGGGGATGTTCAATTGAACATCCCTACCTGTAAATTCTTGGTACGCGGGTATTGATGTTGGTTAAAATTTCGTAAGGAATTGTTCCAGCCCAGTTTGCAAGCTCTTCGCATGTAATTGAATTAACTCCGTCGCTTCCAATCAAAATCACTTCATCACCGTTGAATGAACTATCCTTGCCGATATTAACCACAATCTGATCCATTGTAATTGCGCCTATTACCGGATAACGTTTACCACGTATCAGCACTTCGGCTTTGTGAGTCATACTCCGGAAATATCCGTCTCCATAACCAACCGGAACCGTAACCGCTCTTATCAATTCATCGGGCTTATAAGTGGAATTGTAGCTTACCGGATGCCCCGGTTTAATTGCTTTGAAATATACAACGTGGGATTTCCATGATAATGTTGGTTTAACTACTAATGTCCGTTTAACATCGTTCGATGGATAGACACCGTACAATAAAATTCCCGGCCTAACCAAATCTAAATTAGCTTCCGGCATTTGTAAAATTCCACCCGAATTAGAAATGTGTCTTATTGGTGTTTCAATTGAATTCTTTGTGTAGAAATTAAGGACTTCTAAAAACCGTTCAAGCTGAAGGTTAGCGTAGGAAAGATCTGACGAATCCGAACTTGCAAAGTGTGAATAGACCCCCTCAACGTTAACATTCTTACATTTTACAGATGCTTCAAGAAACTTTTCAGCATTATAATAGTGAACGCCAATTCGTTCCATGCCGGTATCAATCTTCAGATGAACCGTTGCTTTCACTTTCATCTGATCTGCCGCCGCATCAATCTGATTTAACTTCTCGATGGATGAAGCGGTCATCGTTAAATCGTACTTTAAGAAAATCGGAATCTGATTACCGAGCATTCCACCCATCACAAGAATTGGAAGATTAATTCCCGATTGTCTTAGTAAAATCCCTTCTTCAAGAACTGCAACGCCAAGGTAATCCGCATTAAGTTCCTGCATAAGCTCTGCAACACGGACAAGTCCGTTTCCATAAGCATTGGCTTTAAGAACCGCCATAACTTTGGAAGGTGAAGTCTGCTCCTTAATTAAACGGAAATTTTCTGTAAGCTGTTTAAGATCAACTTCAACTCTGGTAGGGCGGACTATCTCGTCCATACTTATTATCGGGTGGTTAACGGTGGCTTTCAATTTAGTCTAATTTTACTTTGTTCGATAGTTCGTTTGTATCGTCTTTACGGATTGGAAAATGCTCGGATAGAATAATTCCTACTCGTTCTATTCCTTTTATTATACCGCCTGAAAATTTTCCTTCTCTAAAATTATTCTGAATTTCGTCTCTCACTTTATCCCATGTATCCTGATCTACTTTACTGTTAATCCCTTCATCCGCAAGAATATAAAATTTTCTTTCACCTAATAAAAGGAAAAGCAAAATGCCGGTTTTATCTCGTGTTCCAGTCATTCCTAATTTCTTAAATTCTTTTTCGGCAAGTTCTCTAACATCTTTTTTAAACTCGAGCAAAGAACGTTTTTCCTTAATGGAAATTCTAATTTCGCCCGAAGTGTTCTGTTCCGACTTTTTAATCTGATTGGAAATTCTCAGAAAGTCGTCATCGCTGAAAAAGTTATATATAAATCTGTTTTTCATTTTCAAACCTATGCAAAGATAACTGAAGGCAAATTTAAATGAAACAAACCGATAGTCAATTTTTATTATATTTGCAGAGTCTTCTATAACAAATTATGGTGAATGTAAAATGCACAAAGTAGTATTACTAAGACATGGCGAAAGCGAATGGAATAAGTTAAATCTTTTTACCGGTTGGACAGATGTTGATTTGTCCGAAAGAGGTCTTAATGAAGCCCACGAAGCCGGTAGAACACTTAAATCCGAGGGCTACAAATTCGATGTTGCGTTTACTTCTGTTCTTAAAAGAGCAATTAGAACACTCAATATTACTCTGGACGAAATGGACTTGATGTGGATACCCGTTATTAAAAACTGGAGATTAAATGAAAGACATTACGGTGCTCTGCAAGGATTGAACAAAGCGGAAACAGCCGAGAAATACGGAATGGATCAGGTTAAATTGTGGAGAAGAAGTTATGACGTTCCACCACCGGTTCTTGATGAAAATGATGAACGTTATCCGGGTAAAGATCCTCGTTATGCCGATATGGATAAAAAAGATATTCCCCTTACAGAGAGTTTAAAATTAACAGTCGATCGATTCTTGCCATACTGGCATGAATCAATTGCACCTGTAATTAAGAGCGGTAAAAAAGTTATTATTGCGGCGCACGGAAATAGTTTGCGTGCTCTGGTTAAATACCTGGATAATATTTCTGAACAGGAAATTGTTGAATTAAATATTCCAACTGGAATTCCACTGGTTTATGAACTTGATGCCAGCTTAAAACCGATTAAGCATTATTATCTTGGCGATCAGGAAGCTATTAACGCTGCTATAAATGCAGTTGCCAAACAAACTGAGAAAAAATAACCTCCCCCTTAAATTCCCCCTCCTTATTAAGGAGGGGACGTGGTGGAGGTTAATTGGTCTTGCATAACAATTAGATAAAATTTAATATTGTAGCGCAGAAAGGAGAAAATAGATAGTTATTTCTACTGTAACAGACACAAAAGGAATTATTTTATGAAACGCATAATTCTTGTATTCTCCTTTTTCATTGCTTCCATTTCTAGCATTCAATCCCAGACAGTAATCGGAAAGTATGCAGGTGAATTTCTTGCTCTTGGCGTTGGCGGACGTGCACTTGCAATGGGAAGTGCTCACACTGCAGTTGTTAACGATGTTACAGCCGGATACTGGAATCCGGCCGGATTAGCACGTATTAATTACCCGCAATTTTCTCTAATGCACGAAGAACACTTTGGATCTCTCGTAAATTATAACTACGGTGCAGTTGCTATTCCGTATGGTAATGATATGAGTTTCGGATTAAGCGTTATCCGTTTGAGTGTTGATGGAATTCCCGATACACGCAATGCTCTTTACGATGCCAACGGTGATGGCGTTCTCGATATTCACAAAGACCGGCTTGACTATTCAAAAATTTCAGAATTCAGCAATACCGATTGGGCGGTCTATCTTACTTTTGCAAAGAGGCATTCGGATAATTTTTATTGGGGTGCAAATGTAAAAATTATTAGAAGAGATCTTGCAGAGTTTGGTGCAACAGGAATTGGTTTTGATGTTGGTGCGTTATATATGCCGTATGAAGATTTATTTATCGGCGCAAACATTCAGGATGTAACAACAACATTAGTTGCATGGAGTACAGGACGAAATGAATTGATAACCCCGACTGCAAAAATTGGCGCTGCTTATGCGTTCAATTTCTTGGGTGGTAAAATTATGCCGGCTGTCGATTTCGACTTACGGTTTGAAAATAGAAAATTTGCCTCTACATTTAATGTTGGTCCTGTTAGCTTCGATCCGCATGCTGGCTTAGAGTATAATTACAAAAATATTTTTGCAGTCCGTGCTGGTTATAACGATGTAAAACAGTTTACGCTTGGTGCCGGAATTTATTTACCGAAGCTTCAGATCGATTATTCATTTGCAAGATTCAACCAGTCGGAATCCGACCGGCTTCCGGATTCTCATCGTATATCATTAATACTTACTCTTGAAGAACCAAAAATTTTAATAGACGGAAATTAATCCGTCTCTATTTTCTATGAAAAAACTAT